>NZ_JBJJMO010000021.1:0-57415 GCF_046231935.1 Pseudomonas sp. KCJK9111
CAAAGCAACAGCAACAGCAACAGCAACAGCAACAGCAACAGCAACAGCAACAGCAACAGCAACAGCAACAGCAACAGCAACAGCAACAGCAACAGCAACGGCAACGGCAACGGCAACGGCAACGGCAACGGCTAGTTGTATGGGAGGATTTTAGTATCGCCCTGGCCGTGGCTCATCCTCTGCCAGCCCTGGTGAATCGTCGTGCTCGTTCGTTCATGTAAAAAAGCGGCGGATAAGCCGCGATCACGCCTAGGACGAACGGACACGCCATGACACTTCGCAACCCGTCAATTTCCCTTGCCCAGATGTTGCGCCTAACCTTGCTGGGCATTGCTCTCTCGCCCCTTGCTCACCAGCCAGCCCTGGCAGCTGATCAAGTGCAGACAATCTCCTTCGATATCGCCCCCGGCCCGCTCGGCAGCGTACTGGACGAATACGCCCAGCGCGCCGCCATTTCGGTGTCGTTCGACCGTACAGCCCTCGCCGAACTTCGCTCAAGCGGCCTGCAAGGAAACTATGGCGCATGGGAAGGGCTCGATCATCTGCTGCAAGGCACTGGCCTGCGCCTTGGTCGCGACGCTAACGGTGGCTACCTTGTGCTTGCCCCTGCCCCGGGCACCAGCGGAGCAGTGGAACTGACCGCCTTGAGCATTTCCGGCAAGGCCCCCGGTGCCCTCACCGAAGGCTCGGGCGCGTACACCACCGAATCGTCCAGCAGCTCTACACGCCTGAACCTGTCACTCAAGGAAACCCCACAATCGATCACGGTCCTGACGCGCCAGCGCCTGGACGACCAGAAGCTCGATACCCTCACCGACGCACTGGACGCCACCACCGGCATCACCGTCATTCGCGAAAGCCTGGGGGCCGACAGTACGGCGTACCTGTCCCGGGGCTTTGCCATCCGCAACTTCGAGATCGACGGCGTCCCCACGTCGGCGAACATGGACAACTACACCCAGAACACAGCCATGTACGACCGGGTGGAAATCGTGCGCGGCGCCACAGGCTTGATCAGCGGCATGGGCAACCCATCGGCCACCATCAATTTGATCCGCAAACGCCCCACCGTTGATCCTCAAGTGCAGTTGAGCGCAGAGGCCGGAAGCTGGGACCGCTACGGCCTGGGCGTTGACGTGAGCGGCGCGCTCGATGAAAGCGGCAGGCTGCGTGGCCGCCTGGTGGCCGATCACAAGGACCAGCACGCCTGGATCGACCGCTTTGACCAACAGCTCTCCACCCTGTATGGCATCACCGAACTGGACCTGGGCGACGAGACCCTGCTGACGGTGGGCCTCAGCCATCAGGTCACCCACAGTACCGCCCCCATTCGTACCGGCTTCCCGCTGTTCACCACGGACGGGGCGCGCACGCACTTCTCCCGCTCGTTCAATACCGCGCCAGACTGGAGCTATTACGATCGGCAGCAAAGCACCCTCTTCACTTCGCTAGAACATCAATTCGCCAACGGCTGGAGCGGCAAGGTGGAGTACAGCCATGCGCGCAACGACTACGACACCGTGATCGCCTACGTCGATGGCGAAATCGACCCAGCAACCGGCGCCGGGGCTACGATCAACCCGACCCGCTGGAAGGCCGCGCCCACCCAGCACAGCCTGGACGCCTACCTCACCGGCACCTTCGACGCCCTGGGACGCGAGCACGAAGTGATCGGCGGCGTGACCCTGTCACGGACCGAGGAAAGAGGCACATCCAACTTCGGCGGCTGGCAGAGTGCCCGAACGGGCTACGACGACACCATCGACAACATTTTCAACTGGAACGGATCGTCCCCCAAGCCGGTGTTCACCCAAATCGGCACCACCGACATGACCGAAACCCAGTACGCAGGCTACCTGACCTCGCGGCTGCACCTGAGCGATGCCGCCAGGCTGATCCTCGGGGCGCGCGTGGTCGACTGGAACAGGGTGAACAAGAGCGCGCTCTATACCGGCTCGCGTCAACGTACCGAGCGGACCGAAAACGGTGTAGTGATCCCCTATGCTGGCCTGGTCTATGACCTGAACGAGACCTGGGCTGCCTACGCCAGCTACACGCAAATCTTCAACCCGCAAGGTAACCAGATTCGCGACGTCAAGGGCTCGCCCCTCGACCCGCAAGAAGGCACAGGCTACGAAGTAGGGTTGAAAGCCGATCTGCTCGACAAACGCCTGACCGCAAGCCTGGCCCTGTTCCGGGTGGAGCAGGACAACCTGGCAATCGCCGATGGGCGCTTGCTGCAGCCCAACGGGTTTCAGGCGTATCGCGCCGAGAGCGGCACCACCAGCGAAGGTGTAGAGCTTGAGCTCAACGGTGAGCTGGCCGAAGGCTGGCAGGTCATGGCGGGCTACTCCTACAACGTCAGCTTCGATAACAACGACCAGCGCATCGTTACCGAGATTCCGCGCAATAGCGTGAAGCTGTTCACCACGTACCGCCTGCCGGGCGAGCTGGACAAATGGACTGTCGGCGGCGGGATCAACTGGCAAAGCGAAACGGGCTATGCCCTGAGCTACGCCACCACCCAGAGCAGTTATGCGCTGGTCAACCTGATGACGCGCTATCAGGTGACGCCGCAGCTATCAGCCAGCGTGAACGTCAGCAACCTGTTCGACAGGCGCTACTTGACGACCACGGCAGGCGGGATCTACGGCGCCCCACGCAACGTCATGACGACGCTGCGCTACAACTTCTGAGGCCCATACCCGCCGGCCGATGAGCGGGCCCGTCAATGACGGGCCCCGTTGTCACGCCAATTCACCCTCCCAGGGATGCTCCAGCAGCAGCCGCAAGGTCAACGACAGTGTCAGCTGGCGCTCGGCCGCGCTACGCTCATCGGCCACGGTGCCCACGGCCTCGAGGATCTGCTGCTCGGCCATACTTTCCTGGCCCTGCAAAAGCGCCTCGAGCCGGACGTGATAGGGCTGGTTGAGCGTCTCGTACTCGCCCGCATACGAAGTGCGCAGAAAATCGATCCAAAACGTGCGCTGCAGCAGTGAATCGGCGATCCGCGCATTGCTTTCTGCCAGCAGAATGCTGCGCGCGGCTTCACGCAGACGCACATCGTTGACGTCGGAAAATATCCGGTGATACATGTACCGCGACTGAGCCGGAAGCCCCAACGGCCGGACCAATCCTGCCCGGTACGCCAGGTGTATCTCCACTTCATCAATCAGGCCGTAGGGGTTGGTGGCCCTTTCCCTGGCAATGTGTTGGGCTGCGACACGATCCACCTCGTCCAGGCGATAGAGCTCGCGACCAATACGCACCAGAGCAGGCGCCATGTCTGCGGCGGCCAGCCCTGCGGTGCGTGTCGCGACCAGGGCACGCACCTCGAACAGACTGAGCATCAGCAGCATCTGATCAGCACAGGTGCGCGGGCCCGCTGCCTGCTGGAAGACAGCTTCACGGACTTGCGAATTTTCAACACAAACCTCGATCAACGCCCAGATGCGCCTGCGCAGATCGATGCCTTGAAAGTCATAATCGTTCGAACGCCCGAGGTCGTTGAAGAACCGCATCAGGTCATCACTGCCAGGTTCGTCGGTCAGCGCCGTCCAGTGCTCGGAGCGGATCACACGCTCCTCAGGGCTGGAGTCCGCCAACCAGCGTTCAAGGGATTCTTGCCCGCCAGGGCCATGACGGCGCAAAGGCAACGCCGTTGCTCCGGCCTCGCCCAGAGTGCTGCGCAGCGCGGTCTGGGTGGGTTCGGGCACAGGGTTATCGTGCAGGCTTAGCCCAGCCAAGCGCCGGTGGGAATGAGCAAGGGTCGGGCTCATGTCCGCGATACGGTTGTCGCGAAGGTCGATATCCTCCAAGGCAGGGTGCATATAAAGCTCTACTGGCAACTCCTCCAAGCCCGTCTCACGCAAGTGCAGACGCTGTAGATCCAGCAGTCGACCCAGGGGTGGCAGTTGCCCGATCGGGTTGTGCGAGAGGTCAAGTACGCGCAATTTGGTCAACGCGCCGAGCCTGGCAAGGCCTGCGTCGTCGATCACGATCTGGTTACGCGTCAGGCGCAGCTCGGTGAGCTGCGTCAGTGTCTGGATGCCCTCAGGGACACTGGTCAGCATGTTGTGGCTCAGGTCCAGGGTGCGCACATTAGCGAACCGCTGGAGAAACCCCTCAGTGATGCTCGACAAGTGTGCGCGGCGCAGTGTCAGGTGGGTCACGTGATCGAATGATGCTTGCTCAGGCAGCAGCGGAAGGCTGTCGATGCGCTCGCTGTCGATGGTCAGGCGGTACTCGCCGTCAGCATCGGGTCGCTTACGCCGCCAGCATTGGCGGATGCGGCGGGCGATCAGTCGACGCCGCTCAGGCAAAGGCGCAGTGGTTGCTTCTCGGCGCCAGGCTGCCAGGCTGTCACCCAGATCGACAAGGCACTGCTGCAATTGGCGCAGGTGGTCCCACGGTTGCTCGCCCTGCAAGCGCACCCGCTCAAGATACACTTCGATTTCCATGTCGCTCAGCGTCGGGAAAATCTGCTGGTAACCCCCGAGCATGGCTTGCCGTGATCCTTCCGGTCGGCCACTGAGCACATAGCCGATGCGTCCATCGCCAAGGCGCATCGCAGGCCTCGGTTTGCCAACCGGTGCCATGCCCAAGAACCGCGCAGCCTGTGTCCGGTCTGCAAAAGCACGGTCTGCCAGCGCGCTGGCAAGATCGGCGGGCGTCCTTGAGGCGACCCCCATCGCAACGCGCTGCTCTGGGTCAAGGGTGCGCAGCAATGCCTGGAAAAATCCGTCAGTGGCCACAGCACCGGGCAAGGGACGTCCTGCATGATCGGTTGCCAGATATCCTTGTGCCGTGTGAATCACGCAGCGGGTCTCGGGTGCCGTGTCAGCGCCCACGCTGGCTCGCCTAGCGCCGCCCAATCGCGCCTCGTGCACTTCTATCTTGACTGACGCAGCCCAAGGCCAGTCGCGGTGCAGCAATGCCAAGGCCAACCGCTCGGTATCGCTGTCAACGGCGTTGGGCTGCTCGAAGCCGGCACATGCACGGTCCAGGCGTGCGTCATGCAGCGCCCATCGCGCCCGCTCGGCCAGTGCAAGCGGCACTTTGCGTTGCTCCAGCAACTGGCTGAGCTCGGTATCGCTGGCGGCCGCGAGCAACTCCCGGCCAGCGCGCGTGGAAAGCCCCGGAAAATCCCGGTGCAGCGGCTCTGCCGCAAGCGCGGGCACTCCCTGTACTTCTTGCCAATGAGATTCGAAGGCTGGCCCACGTAGCCGGGGGAACGCCTGATGCAGCTCATAGCGCTGCAGCGCGTCACACAGTCGCGCCGGGGCGGGCGCATTTTCAAGATGCAGCCGTCGCAGTCCGGCTTCGTCCAGGCCAACGCTGCGCATCACCGCGCGCGCCACCGCAAGGCGTGTCGAGCCCAGGTTTGAACCCAGCCGCGCCACCAGCATACCGACGTTGGACCATTGCTGAGGGCGCTCCAGTGCATGGCGCATCCCGCCTGCCTCATTGTCTTCCAGGATGATGGCAGGGGCTTGGTCACGCTGCGGATGCTCAATCGTTGGCCGGTGCTCGGTAGGCCCCAACCGATAGGCGTTACCCTCGATGGCCACATGTGGGCGCCCATTGACCAAACCCCGCTCCCCCGTCATCAGGCTCGTTTCAGGGACTGCATAACCCCTAAGGTCGGCCCTGGCCAGGCGCTGCTGGCCTGTAGGCGTCAGCACAGGCGCCAGTTCATCGATAACGCCCTCTCGCGCTAGCATCCGGCCCTCGGCTGCACCGACAGCTGCACCTACCCCAATCATGACGACGTTTTGCGCCACCGATATCAGATGACCGAGCGCTGCCTCCCGATCGCCCAGGACCCATTCATGGTAGCCGTCGATGACGTCATCGGTAATCTGGAGCGCCGCCAATGCGAGCAAGGGCAGCCCGAGCTCGGGAACGAAGAAACTGGCCAACCCCAGCAAGTCCAGCCCGAGTTCCTTGAGCAAGTGAGTACGCCTGTCGCGCTCCTGGCTGTCTACCACCGTGCTGGGCACAGCCAGGGCCTGCGCATCTGCGAGCAGGGTATCGACCTGGACGCTGCGCAGGTGTGCGATCAGTGCGCCGTGGATGATCTGGTGGCGCCCGTCCAGTTCGATGGGGACATCAGCCGTTGCGCTGCCCAGCAAATGCTGAAAGCGCTGGCTGAAATGCAGGCGATCATGCTCCTTGATGAAGCGTTGGAAGAACTGCCGGTACGCAGGGTCGCGCAAGCGCGTGCCAAGGACACGAAACAGCTGCGACCAGGAGGGGTAAGTGGCAATGGCGCCATTTGGGTCGTCCGGTATCCACACGAGCAGGCCGCTAAGTGCGGATGAGGCTTGATCAGGCGACGGTTCGAAAACGGTAATGCCTGTTACCACTCGTCCAAGCAGTCGAAGCTCGCTGAATGTGCCTGTGGGTTGTCCGCCAGTGCCGGCGATGGCACTGAGCAGGCGATCAACAAGCGCGCCGTTCACGATACCTTGTAGCCGTGCAAGCTCAACCGCGGCCGACAGGCTGCTGCGCCACCCGTCTTCAAAGGTCGCGTTTACCTCGGTTCGGCGCTTGTCATCGGCAAAGAGTACCTGCTTGAGGTGCTCCTGATAAGCAGCGCCCAGGTCCAAGGACCTGCACACACCCGCAAAAACACGAGGACGCAAGGGCAGTACCGTTCCATCGGCATTGAGCAAATTCGACTGGGGTAACCAGGCTACCTCGGCGGTCTCTCGCCGATCGAAATTGTGCAGAGCACAGGCCAGCAGGGGTTGCTCCAGCGTCCTGATGACCACGCCATCAGGCGCCATGCTGGAACCAGACGGGTAACGTAGGTGCACAACGCGGCAAAGCTTTGCAGCTCGGACATCCACCGGCTGGTGCAAGAGCTTTTGCAGTGCCGCCTCCAGCAATGGACTGGCGAATTCGTCAAGAGGCTGCACCTGAGCGAAAACGGCTTGTACCTGCTCACGCGCCCGTTGCTGGTCGAGCAGCGCCTGGTGCAGGCCCTGGAGCTGCTCGACCGTGGCATTTGCCATCCAGGGCGGCAGTCGGTCAGCAATGAACGCGTCAACGGAATCGTCGGGGAACGGCGTATTTTTCATGAAGCACCTGTGAGTTGCAAAACCGACACTCAGCCAGCCTGGGGATACGTCCTTGAGGTAGTTGTCTAACACCCCACGAACGCAGCGCCGTGCATAGCCCCAACGCCCTCAATCTCCCCACACGCGGACACTTGCGCTACAATCGCGCCCGGGTGCTAGCTGCTTGGGGCAGTGAAGCAGGTTAAAAAAGCTACGCAGGTCGGGCCGCCATGCGGGAGTCATTGCGCCTATGCAAAACACCAAGGTCCCCAAAGCACAGCAACTGGCCGAGCGTGCGCTGGCCAGCCTCGAACGTTTCCTGCACATCGAAGCCGTCAGTGGTGTGGTACTGCTGATCGCCGCCATCGCCGCCCTGATCTGGGCCAATTCCCCAGCCGCCGCCAGCTACGACGCCCTCTGGCACACGCCGATCACGCTGGGTATCGGTTCGCTGGTTTATTCCCAGTCCCTGCATTTCTGGATCAACGACGGCCTGATGACGATCTTCTTCCTGGTGGTCGGGATGGAAATTCGCCGCGAGATCCATGAAGGTGCCCTTTCCAGCCTGCGCCAGGCCTCCTTGCCCATGGTGGCAGCCATGGGCGGAGTAGCCGTGCCTGCCATGGTCTACCTGGGCTTCGGCCATGCGCCTAGCGAGCAGCAAGGCTGGGCGGTGCCGACAGCCACCGATATCGCGTTCGCGGTCGGCGTCTTGGCGCTGCTGGGCAAGTCGATACCGTCGAACATCCGCGTCTTTCTGCTGGCACTGGCGATCATCGACGACATCATCGCGGTGCTGATCATCGCCGTGTTCTACTCCGGTGGCCTAAACTACCTGGGCTTTGCTGTCGCGGCAGCGGGCCTGCTGCTGGTCCTGATCATGCAGCGCATCGGCGTGGGTTCGGCCTTCGCCTATGTCATCCCTGGCGCAATCACATGGGTGGGTGTGCTGATGACCGGTGCCCACCCTACCCTGGCAGGCGTCGTCCTGGGGCTGATGACCCCCGTCACCAGCCGCCCTATGTGGGAACGTCCTGTAGAGGCCGTATCGCGCCTGAGCGAAGAAGTGGTCGGCCGGGCCAAAGCCGCGGCCCAGGACGCCAGCCAATTGCTTACGCCACTCAAGCACCTGCGCGTGGCGCAACGTGAAGTGCTGCCGCCGGTGGTGCGTGTGCAGAGTGCGCTGCACCCTTGGGTGGCATTCGGCATCATGCCGCTGTTCGCCTTGGCCAATGCCGGGGTGAGCCTGTCGGGCGTCAACCTGGACAGCGAAACACCGCGCTGGGTGATGGAGTCGGTGATGGCGGCGTTGGTCATCGGCAAACCGGTAGGCATCGTCGGCATCAGCTGGCTGATGGTGCGCTTGGGGCTCTGCTCGTTGCCGCCAGGGGTCAACTGGAGCGGCATCACCTTGATCGGGCTGCTGGCAGGCATCGGCTTCACCATGTCCATCTTCATCGCCAACCTGGCATTCGCCAGCCCTGCGGCGCTGGGTGCGGCCAAGTTGGGCGTGCTGGCAGGTTCGGTGGTTGCGGCCTCGCTGGGCCTGGCATGGGGCGCATGGCGCGTGCGCGGTAAACACCGATAGCGCCCACGCTGTTTCCCCATGCTCAAGCGCATGGGGAAACACGCTGAGGGGTTGCCCACGGCCGCTCGTCGTCCCAATCGTCGATCCAACTCAACCCAGGGCAACGGGACCTTTCGAACAGGTACGAGCATTCTCAACTGCAGGAGCTTCTACCATGCGCGACTACCCTACCCCGCCCTTCCCCTCCCAACCTCAGAACGTGCCCGGCTCCCAGCCGAAAATGGACCCAGTACCGGACTGCGGCGAGCAGACCTACGTCGGCCATGGCCGGCTCGAAGGCAAGAAGGCGCTGATCACCGGCGGCGACAGCGGCATCGGCCGCGCGGTGGCCATCGCCTATGCCCGTGAAGGCGCCGATGTCGCCATCTCCTACCTGGATGAACACGAAGACGCCGAAGAGACCAAGCGCTGGGTGGAGGCAGCCGGGCGCAAGTGCCTACTGCTGCCAGGCGATCTGGCGCAGAAGCAGCAATGCCAGACGATCGTGGAGAAGACCGTGGCCGAGTTCGGCCGCATCGACATTCTGGTCAACAATGCCGCCTTCCAGATGGCCCACGAAACGTTCGAGGAAATCGAAGACGAGGAATGGGTAAAGACCTTCGACACCAACATCACGGCCATCTTCCGCATCTGCAAGGCCGCCTTGCCGTCCATGCCCAAAGGCAGCTCGATCATCAACACCAGCTCGGTCAACTCCGATGATCCGTCTTCATCGCTGCTGGCCTACGCGGCGACCAAAGGCGCCATCGCCAACTTCTCCGCAGGGCTTGCGCAACTGCTGGCCAAAAAGGGCGTGCGCGTCAACAGCGTTGCGCCAGGCCCGATCTGGACGCCGTTGATCCCCGCGACCATGCCCGACGAAGCCGTCAAGAATTTTGGCTCCAGCTACCCCATGGGCCGCCCTGGCCAACCGGTGGAAGTGGCGCCGATCTACGTGCTGCTGGGTTCGGACGAAGCCAGCTACATCAGTGGCTCGCGCTATGCGGTCACAGGCGGCAAGCCCATTCTCTGACTGACGCGGGGCTCTGCACGAGCAGAGCCCCCACACCACCTTACGGCATCAGGATCGCCTGGGCGCGGTCGATGGAGGGCACTGGCATGCTGTCTCTGCTCACCAAGAGCCACTGACGCATGCGAGCAGTGTCGAATATCTGGCCTTCTTCCATCATCGTCAGAATCAATGCCTGGGACATTCGGTAACACCCACACTGGGCGCACTGGCGCTGCTCCCACCCGCCGGCACATTCGATGGACTCTGCTTGTCCTGCGCATATCAGACAGCTCATATAAGCCCCCTTCTTGTTCTTGTTCACCCGAGCGTGGTCCCATGACCTACCGAACTCGGGCATGGCCAACTTCCATGAGATATCCGTGCCAACGCTTAAATTCAGTGAAATGCGCTGCCCGATTGTCGGTTAGGTCAGCAGTTGACTGAGCACCGCGCGCAGTTTCCCGGGTTTGACCGGTTTGTTCAGCACCGGCATGCCCAGCGCCTGCAACGCCTGCCTGCCTTCGTCGCTGCGGTCGGCGGTGATGATAACGGCGGGGATCGTGCACCCGAACTGCTCACGTAACCGCTCCACCACGTCGCACCCCAGAATGCCGTGGTCCAGGTGGTAATCTGCCAGGATCAATTCCGGCGGCTGCCCTTGTAGCGCGTCCAAGGCTGCATGCTGATCGGGGGCCGTGACGACCTCACAGCCCCACTGCCCCAACAGGGCGCCCATGCTGTGCAAGATACTCGACTCGTTGTCCAGCACCAGCAGCCGCCGCCCCGGCAGGGGATCGCCCATGCTCGGCTGCGGTAGCGCCACTGCCGTGGCCGCTGGCAGACAGCTTGCCATCGGTACCTGAATCGTGAACACCGAGCCTCGCCCTGGCCGTGAGCGCACTCGTACCGGATGCTCGAGTATCTTGGCGATGCGCTCGACGATCGCCAGGCCCAGCCCAACCCCCTTGCGCTCGGCTGCCCGGCCCACATCCAACTGGTTGAACTCGAGGAAGATCGACTCCAGGCGATCTTCAGGGATACCGCGCCCGGTATCCCACACCTGCAGTTCGAGGTCAGGGCCACGCCGCCGCGCCGCCAACAGCACGCCGCCCTTTGACGTGTAGCGACAGGCATTGCTGAGAAAGTTGCGCAGGATGCGGGTCATCAGCCGCACATCGGTGCTTATGGCAACGTCGGGAAGACGCGACCTGAACTTGATGCCTGCGGCTTCGGCCACCGATTCGAACTCGGACACCAGTGGCGCGAACAGGGTGCTCAGGTGGTACACGCCGATGTCCGGCTTCACGGCGGCCTGATCAAGTCGCGAGATGTCCAGCAGGTCGGTCAGCAGGTCTTCGGCCCCTTCCAAGGCCTGATGAGTGCGTTCCACCAGCAGTTGTTCGGCCTGCGCGAGCGGCCGCTCGCGCAGGGTCGAAATCAGCAAGCGGGCGGCATTGAGCGGTTGCAGCAGGTCATGGCTGGCCGCCGCCAGGTATTTGTCTTTGCTGCGGTTGGCCAGCTGTGCGGCGTCCCGGGCGTCGCGCAGGGCCCGGGCAATCTGCTTGCGCTCGGTGATCTGCTGGTGCAGGTTGCGGTTGGCTTCGAGCAGTTGATCGGTGCGGTCGGCCACCCGCTGCTCAAGCTCATCGTTGAGTTGCTGCAAGTGCTGCTGCGCCAGCTTGCGCTCGGTGATATCGGCCACGAACCCTTCCACCAAACCTTCATGCCCAGGTTTGCGCAGCAGGTTCATGAGCACGTCGATGTGGCTGCCATCGCGACGGCGCAGGCGGGTTTCGTAACCGTGCAGGCTATGCTCGCGCGCCAGGGTCGTGGTGATGGCGTGCAGTTCCTGAGCGCCCCCGACGAAAAGGTTGGCGGCAAGGTCGGTCAGCGAAAACAGTACGGCTTGGGGGTCGTCATAGCCCAGCATCCGCGCCAGGGCCGGGTTGGCGGCGCGCATGCCGTCCTGCAAGCTGGCCTGGAAGATCCCGTGAACGGCATGTTCGAACAACCACTTGTAGCGGTTGCGCTCAGCTTCCAGTTCCTCCAGCCGCGCGGCCAGTTCCGGGTAATGACTCTTGCGCGCGGACTGGTCGCCCAGCCCCAGCAGCCCGGCCAGGGCTCGCTGCTGCGCTTCAGAGGGCTTCGCCATAAACGACCTCGACGTCGCGCTGGCTGGAGGCGCGTGGGTTGGTCAGGATGCACGGATCGTCCATCGCGTGCTGCGACAGGAATGGAATATCGCTGGTGCGCACACCGTGCAGCCCAAGGGTTTCATGAAAACCCATGGCGTATTTCAGGGCGATCAGGTGCTCGACCAGGCGCGCGCAGATCTGCCGGTGGTTCAGGCCCCGGCAATCGATGCCCATCACTTCGGCAATCACCTTGAAGCGCTCGGGCGCCGAACTGTAGTTGAAAGCCACCACATGCTCGACCAGCACGGCGTTGCACAGGCCGTGGGGCAGATCCAGGAAGCCGCCCAGGCTGTGCGACATCGCGTGCACGGCGCCGAGGATGGCATTGGAAAAGGCAAGCCCCGCCTGCATGCTGCCCAGCATGACTTTTTCGCGCAGGCTGATGTCGGTCGGATTGGCGATCATCTGCACCAGGTTGCCGTTGATCAGGCGCATGGCCTCAAGGGCATGCGGGTCGGTCAGGGGGCCGTGGCCAGTGGAGACGAACGCCTCGATGGCGTGCACCAGGGCATCGATCCCGGTACAGGCCGACAAGAACGGGTCCATGCTCAGGGTGGTCTGCGGATCGATCAACGACACGTCGGGCACCACCGCCTTGCTGACGATGGAGAACTTCATGCGTTCTTGCTGGTTGGAGATGATCACGAACTGCGACACATCCGCCGAGGTGCCGGCCGTGGTCGGGATCAGGATCAGCGGGGGGCTGGGCACGCGGATCATGTCCACGCCCTCGAACTCAAGGATGCTGCGCCCGTGCGCCACCACGATGCCGATGGCCTTGCCGCAGTCCATCGGGCTGCCCCCGCCGACTGCGACGATGACATCGCAATGGTTTTGCCGGTAGATCTCGGCGCCGAGCATCACCTCCTCGACCCGCGGGTTGGGCGAGACCGCGCTGTAGAGGCAATAGTCGATGCCCTGGGCTTGCAGGCTGGCCTCGACGTCGGCCACCCACCCGGCAGCGATCACCCCAGGGTCGCTGACCACCAGCACCTTGCGGGCCCCGAAAGTCTTGGCGTAGTTGGCCACGTTATGCCGGCAGCCGGCACCGAAGATGATTTCAGGCGAAACGAATTTGCGAAGCGGGCTGAAACTCTGGCTCATGGGCAAGCCTGTTCTTATTGTTCTGAAGGTGAGTGCCAGCGTAATGCATCCATCAACGAAATCAACCAGACCTAGGTGGCATCGTGTTCACTCGACCCAGGCCCTGGCCCTGGCGAGCTCGAGAAAGCCCAGCACGTCCTCCTCAAGACCTTGCACATCGGCAAAGCGCTGACGCAAGCACTCGATGACACCCGCCACGCTGAGCTGACCGTCCAGCAGTTCCAGCACCCAGCCAGCACTGCCGTTCAGTTCGATGACCACGCCCGGGCACTGCAGCACATGCATGCCTGTGCTCGGCTCCCAGCGCAAGCGGGCCCGACGGTGCACTTGCAAGGCCTGCTGACGGGTGATCGGCTCCACGGCCCAGATTGTTCCTGGCGGGTAGAAAGACACCGGCCACCGCGTGGGTGGCCGGAGGGCGGATCAACGGTTAGCGAAGTACATCGTCACTTCAAAGCCAATGCGCAAGTCGGTGAAGGCGGGTTTGGTCCACATGGCGTGTCCTCTTCTTGTGCCGGACGATTCCGGTACAGCCATTAATGCACGGGCAGCCGCAGGGCCAAATGCTACTTTGGAACGAACTCACGGCGCCCATGGGCGGCGGTGCCTGGGCCTTAGAAGAAGCCCAGTGGATTGATGTCATAGCTCACCAGCAGGTTCTTGGTCTGCTGGTAGTGGTCGAGCATCATCTTGTGGGTTTCACGGCCCACGCCCGACTTCTTGTAGCCCCCGAATGCAGCGTGCGCCGGGTACAAGTGGTAGCAGTTGGTCCAGACACGCCCGGCCTTGATCCCGCGGCCCATGCGGTAGGCACGGTTGATATCGCGGGTCCACACGCCGGCACCCAGCCCGAATTCACTGTCGTTGGCGATGGCCAGCGCCTCGGCTTCGTCCCTGAAGGTGGTCACGCCCACCACGGGCCCGAAGATCTCCTCCTGAAACACGCGCATCTTGTTGTCGCCCTTGAGCAGCGTGGGCTGGATGTAATAGCCGCTGGCCAGGTCGCCCTGCAGGCGCTCGGCAGCGCCGCCGGTCAGCAACTGAGCGCCTTCGTCCTGGGCAATCTGCAGGTAGGACAGGATCTTGTCGTACTGCTGTTCGGAGGCTTGCGCACCGACCATGGTCTCGGTATCGAGCGGGTTGCCACGGCTGATCTTGGCGATCTTCTTCATCACCTCGGCCATGAACGGCTCGTAGATCGATTCCTGAATCAGCGCCCGCGACGGGCAGGTGCACACCTCGCCCTGGTTGAAGAAGGCCAGCACCAACCCTTCGGCCGCCTTCTCGATGAAGGCCGGTTCGGCCTGCATGATGTCCTCGAAGAATACGTTCGGCGATTTGCCGCCCAGCTCTACCGTCGAGGGAATGATGTTGTCCGCGGCGCACTTCATGATGTGCGAGCCCACCGGCGTGGAGCCTGTGAAAGCGATTTTGGCGATGCGCTTGCTGGTGGCCAGGGCCTCCCCGGCTTCACGGCCAAACCCCTGGACGATGTTGAGCACGCCAGCCGGCAGCAGGTCGGCGATGAGCTCAGCGAAGACGGTAATCGACAGCGGCGTCTGCTCGGCGGGCTTGAGCACCACGCAGTTGCCGGCGGCCAGTGCCGGGGCCAGCTTCCAGGCGGCCATCAGCAAGGGGAAGTTCCAGGGGATGATCTGCCCCACCACACCCAGCGGTTCATGGAAGTGGTAGGCGACGGTGCCCTCGTTGATCTCGGCGGCGCCGCCCTCCTGAGCCCGGATGCAGCCGGCGAAATAGCGGAAATGATCCGCCGCCAGCGGCACGTCGGCATTGAGCGTTTCACGCACGGCCTTGCCGTTGTCCCAGGTTTCGGTGACCGCCAGTACCTGCAGGTTCTGCTCGATGCGATCGGCGATGCGCAACAGCATCAGCGCGCGGTCCTGCACCGACGTCCTGCCCCAGGCATCGGCGGCGGCGTGGGCGGCGTCCAGGGCCTTGTCCACGTCTTGGGCCGTGGACCGAGGAAACTCGGCGATCGGCTGGCCGTTGACCGGCGAGCTGTTGGTGAAATACTGCCCCGCCACTGGCGGTACGAACTGGCCGTTGATGAAGTTGCCATAGCGTGGTTTGAAAGACACGAGGGCGCCTGGGGTTCCGGGTTGTGCGTAGATCATGCTGAGCCTCTGCGGGTCGATGCCTGCCTGCGACAGGCGATACGACGATGGTAAAAAGCCCCGCCTGCCAGGCGAATGCATCGTTGGCAGCGGGGCGCTCGTCATTTGGTAGTAGGGTTCAGCGCTGCGCAGTCGCGCTGGTGCCTTGCAGTTGCTTGGGCAGCTTGAAGGTCCAGAGCATGCCGCCCTGGTTGAAGTCCTTGACCCGCTTGGCCACCTCCCCGCCCCACAGCGGCACTGCGCCGCCCCAGCCGGAGACCACCGAGACGTACTGCTCGCCGTCCATCTCCCAGGTCACGGGTGAGCCGAGCACACCGGAGCCGGTCTGGAACTCCCACACCTTTTCGCCGGTCTTGGCATCGAAAGCCTGGAGGAACCCCTCAGGGGTGCCGGTGAAGACCAGGTTGCCCTTGGTGGTCAACACCCCACCCCACAACGGGGCGTAGTTCTTGTGGCGCCAGACTTCCTTGCCGCTGACCGGGTCGATGGCACGCAGCACGCCGATGTAGTCCTCGTTGAGCGGCTTGATGGTGAAGCCTGCGCCCAGAAACGCTGCGCCTTTCTTGTAGGCGATGCCTTCGTTCCAGATGTCCATGCCCCATTCGTTCGAAGGCACGTAGAACAGCCCGGTGTCACGGTTGTAGGCCATGGGCATCCAGTTCTTGGCGCCCAGGAATGCTGGGGCGACGAAGACCGAGCTGCCCTTGGCTTCGCTGCCCGGCGCACCCGGGCGACTGGCGTCGTTGTAGAGCGGGCGGCCGTCCTTGTCCAGGCCCGTGGCCCAGGTGATCTTGTCGACGAAGGGGAAGCCGCGGATGAACGTGCCGTTGGTGCGGTCGAGCACGTAGAAAAAGCCGTTGCGGTCAGCCGTGGCGGCGGCCTTCACCTCCTTGCCCCCGTCCTTGTAGTTGAACGATATCAACTCGTTGACACCGTCGAAGTCCCAGCCGTCGTGTGGCGTGCTCTGGAAGTGCCACTTGATCGTGCCATCGTCCGGGTTCAGTGCCAGGCGCGAGGACGAATACAGGTTGTCGCCGGGACGCAGGTGCGAGTTCCAGGGGGCGGGGTTACCGGTGCCGAACAGAATCAGGTTGGTTTCCGGGTCGTAATAGCCGCCCAGCCAGGGAGCAGCACCGCCGGTCTTCCACAGGTCGCCCGGCCAGGTCTTGCCGGCTTCACCGCCCGAGATGCCGTTCTCGATGGCCTTGCCGTCCTTGTAGACATAGCCCATGTGGCCCTCGACGGTGGGCCGCATCCAGAGCAACTCGCCGTTCTCCGGATTGTAGGCCTGGATCTTGCCCACCACCCCGAACTCGCCCCCGGCAACGCCGGTAATGAGCTTGCCGTTGACGATCATGGGTGCAGCGCTGATGGAGTAGCCTTCCTTGTGGTCAGCCACCTTCTTGCTCCACACCACCTTGCCAGTGTCCTTGTTCAGGGCTACCAGCTTGGCATCCAGGGTGCCGAAGAAGACCAGGTTGCCGTACAGCGCAACACCTCGGTTGATGACATCGCAACAAGGGCGGATATCGTCGGGCAGGCGGGCGTCGTATTGCCACAGTTTCTTGCCGGTGCGTGCGTCCACGGCAAATACCCGTGAGTAGGAGCCTGTGAGGTACATGACCCCATCCTTGATCAACGGCTGCGCCTGCTGGCCGCGTTGCTTCTCCCCGCCGAAGGAGAATGCCCAAACCGGCCGCAACTCCTTGACGTTGCCGGTGTTAAGCATGTCCAAGGGGCTGTAGCGCTGGCCCTGCACGCCCAGCCCGTTGGTCACGATCTGCTGGGGGTTCTTGGGGTCTTGCAGGATTTCGGCATCGGTGACGCCGGCATGGGCTGCGCCGGCGAGCAGCAAGGCGCTGAACACAAGGCTCAAGGCAAACACGGGACGGCATGGAGTACGGGTCATGGCAGCTACCTTTGGCTTTTTGTTATGCCGGGAAATTTTCCCGGTGTGGCGGGAATTCTTGTTCCCGCCCTGGCTGCCAGCAATTGACCGCAATACGCAAAACCCTAGTTCCTTGGTACAAGAGCACTAGGCCTGGCCGTTATCAGGGCCTGAGATCCACCCGTTGCATTACCTGCTTTTCATAGCGCGGGTACAGGTGGCTGACACTTCGAATCAGCTCATAGCGCGTCAGGCTGATCGCGGCAAACCGTTCAGGCACAGGGCTGCGGATCAGCTCGACCATGTCGGCGCCCCGCTCGGCGCCTTCGCGCATCAGGCCGTCCAGCCAGCCCAGGTAATCGTGCATCTGGACAAAGGGCCTGGTATCGCTTGCGACAGGGCCATGGCCCGGTACCAGTTGTTTCCAGGGCAAGGCCTGCAACGTGTCCAGGTCACGCTGCCAGACGTCCAACCCCGGGCTGTTGGGCGTGGTCAGGGCGCGCTCGTAGAACACCAGGTCGCCAGCGAACAGCACGCCGGTCGTCTCATCGAAAATGGCCAGGTCAGCGCCGGTATGCCCTGCCAACCCTAACAGGCGCAATCGATGCCCGCCCACTTCACGCACGCCGGGTTGGACCACCTCGGTGGGCAAGACCACTTCGGTGCCACGCATCCAATCGCCGACCAAACGGTACATGTTCTCAGCCATGGCATCGCCCTGCTGGCGCAACAGCTCGGTCGTACCGGCCAGCGCAGCGATCGGCACATCGGCGAATGCCTGGTTACCCAACACATGATCAGGGTGGTGGTGGGTCAACAGGACTTCGATGACAGGCTTGTTCGTGACCCCGGCGATTGCCTGGCGCAAGGCCTCCCCATAGCGCTTGGATGGCCCGCTGTCGATCACCACCACGCCAGTGTCGGTCACGATGAACGCCGTGTTCACGACATTGCCGCCGTTGGCCTTGGCGAAATTCTCGGTGCTACCTTCAAGCACCCAGGTGCCCTGGGCGATCTGGCGCGGCGCCAGCCGGTAGTCGAAGTCGGCCACCGCCGGCAGGCCCACGCCCAGCAGCAAGAGCATGATCCATCGCATCAGGTGCCTCCTGTTGAGCATGAAAACAAGCCAGTCACGTTCAGGGCACGGCGGCTTCGAACCGATTGCCGCTGTTGTCCTGCAGCACCAGGCGGGTAGGCCCTGGTGCGCGCACATCGAACCCAAGGCTTGGGTTTTCACTCACCGCCGGATAAAGCACCAACGCCGCCAACCGTTGCCCATGTTCATCCAATAGCTCAGCTTGGTTGATGAAAAATTCCGGAATCCCGCTGACCAGCCCATTGTCCATGGGGTGAGCGATCTGCAGACGCAAGCGGCTGCCTTCCTGGCGCCGATAGCGCCCGCCGAGCACTTCCCCTAGATGCTCCTCCCACCCTGGCTGGGTGCGCACCACGCTGGGTGCGGTGCAACCCCCACCGGCTGCGTCGACCAAGGCCGACCCCACATGCCAGATGCCGTCGCGGGTCAGCGCAGCTGCCCGTAACGGCGTGGCCTGCTCGACCCGGATGCGCACCGACAGCCAAGGCATGACCTGTTCCCCTGGTTCGAAGTCGACGATGCGCGGTAATGGATTGAGCTCGGCCCAGGCCAGAATCCGCACCACATCAGGCAAGGCCCTGGCATCGATCTCCAGCGGGACCTGGCGGGCATCCTCGGCAAAAGGCGGCGCCAGCAGCTTGACCCGATCATCGAAGACGAACGGCGCCTGGTTCAGGATCTGCTTGTGGTAGAACGCCCACATCACCGAAGGGACAGGGTCGGCATCGCTGGCAGGCCCATCACCCTGCCCATAAGCCGACCAGCCCAGGATGCACACCAGCCCCAACCCCGCTCGCCAGTTCATCGCTCGCTCCTATTGGTACATCTCCGGGACCTCATAGCGCAGCCCGTAGTGCGCGTAGAGCGCCTGCATGCGACCCTCGCGGATCATCGCTTCGAGTGTTTCTTCCAGGGCGTAGGCCAGCTGCCGGTTGCTTTCATGCACCGCCATTCCGATTTCCCACACCTGCTTGCCCAGGCTGGGGTAGGCGTTTTCAGCCACCTGCAGATGCGGGTTGCGGGCCTGGTGCAGTTGCCAGTCCACTTCACCGCGCATGGCCATCACCGCATCCACCTCGCCCTGGCCCATGGCCGCAAACGCCCGCTGCACGCTGGGGTAGTGGCGTGCGCTGGCACGCAGTAGCCCGTCGAACACCGATGTCAGGTAGAACGAAGGCACGCTGTCTACCTCGACCCCGACCGGGTGGCCCTTGAGTGCCGCGATACTGCCAACCGACGGCAGGCGCCTGCGATCAAACGCCACCTGCCAGCGCTCCTGCTGGTAAGGGCCGAACATCACCACCTGGCCATTTTCCAGCTCGCCCAGTTCGTTGCGCTTCTGGGTATACGCCTGGTCGTAAGGCACGCGCATCATCACATCGGCCAACTGCTGGTGACGCAGCGGACTTGCTCGCCAGATGTAATCGCGCAGGTCGTCGTCGAGCTTCTCGCCAGGCGGCGCCCAGATCAGCTGCAGCCGCACGCCCATCGCGTCGGCAAGCGCCTGCGCCAGCTCCACGTCCACCCCACGGGCCTGGCCATGGTCCTGGAAACTGTAGGGGGCAAAGTCCTTGTAGACCGCGACCTTGAGCTCGCCTGCGGCGATGATCGAATCGTAATTGCGCACCTGCCCCTGCACCGCCGCCCCCCACAGCAGCAGGCCGGCGATGGCGCAAAGCCTGGCTGCCCAGTGGCGCACGACGTTCATTCGTCCACGTGCACGCTGTCCAGGTAGGTGCGCACCGCCCATAGCGCTTCCTGGCTCAGGTAGTCCGCCATCTTGGGCATGTACACGCGGCCATCGCGCACCGCACCGTGACGCACACGTTCGACGAACCATTCATCACCCGCTTCGCCGACGTCGAGCATGCGCAGGTCAGGTGCGATGCCGCCGGACTTGGCTTCCAGACCATGGCACGCTGCGCAGTTCTGGTTGTACGCCGACGCGCCGATTTCCACCGCCTTGTCGTGCTCGGGAGACTCCCGGTAAGGGTTGACCGCCGCCCAGCCATCGGCATCCAGGCTCACACCGGCATCCTTGATCGGGGTCAGCCCCTGGGTTTCCACCGCCTGAGGCACCACGTTGCCGTGGGCCCAGGCCGACCCGGTCAACACGGCACCGGCCAACAGGCCTGCAGCAAGCACGACGTTGCGTTTGATTGTCATTGTTATGCCCTCACGGTTGCACGCAAGGCCTCAACCACAGAGGCCGTGCCGCCATCTTAGAAACCACAGCGCCGGGGCCGTATGCTGCTTTGGTGGTCGGGTGTTCGTTCCTTGGTAGTAGGGCTTGCGACGAAGTGCGAAAAGAGGTTGGCGCTGGGAAGTTTTCCCGGCCACGGCGGGATTTTCTCCCTGTTGCGCAGCGCCCAGGCGGACCACGCTGTGCGGGCCAAACTCCACAGGGAATCGCAACCATGACAACAAGATCGCTACCCGCCCCGTCTCCCCTGGCCCTGAGCGTGAGGGCCCTGCTGCTGGCCGCAAGCCTGGCCACCGGGACAGTGGCCACGGCGGCCACCACAAGCCCGGCACCTGCCAGCAAGAACGTGACCTGGGAAGACATCGCCAACGACCACCTCACGCCCGGGGATGTGCTGCAATACGGCATGGGCACCAACGCCCAGCGCTGGAGCCCGCTGGCCCAGGTCAACGACAAGAACGTGTTCAAGCTGACCCCGGCCTGGTCCTACTCCTTTGGTGACGAAAAGCAGCGTGGCCAGGAGTCCCAGGCCATCGTCAGCGACGGCGTGGTGTACGTTACCGGCTCCTACTCGCGGGTCTTCGCCCTCGATGCCAAGACCGGCAAACGCCTGTGGACCTACAACCACCGCCTGCCGGACAACATTCGCCCGTGCTGCGACGTGGTCAACCGTGGCGCTGCCATCTACGGCGACAAGGTCTATTTCGGCACCCTGGACGCTCGGGTCATCGCGCTGAACAAGAACACAGGCAAGGTGGTGTGGAACAAGAAGTTCGGCGACCACAGCGCCGGCTACACCATGACCGGGGCGCCCGTGCTGGTCAAAGACAAGACCAGCGGCAAGGTGCTGCTGATCCACGGCAGCTCGGGCGATGAATTCGGTGTGGTGGGCCAGCTGTTCGCCCGTGACCCGGAAACCGGCGAGGAAGTGTGGATGCGCCCCTTCGTGGAGGGCCACATGGGCCGCCTCAATGGCAAGGACAGCACCCCCACCGGCAACGTCAAGGCACCGTCCTGGCCGGATGACCCGACCACCGAAACCGGCAAGGTGGAGGCCTGGAGCCACGGCGGCGGCGCTCCCTGGCAGAGCGCAAGCTTCGATGCCCAGACGAACACCATCATCGTCGGTGCCGGTAACCCCGGCCCCTGGAACACCTGGGCACGCACCGCCAAGGACGGTAACCCGCACGACTACGATAGCCTTTATACCTCCGGTCAGGTGGGCGTGGACCCCAGCACCGGCGAGGTCAAATGGTTTTACCAGCACACCCCCAACGACGCCTGGGACTTCTCTGGCAACAACGAGCTGGTGCTGTTCGACTACAAGGACAAGCACGGCAAGGTGATCAAGGCCACGGGGCATGCCGACCGCAACGGCTTCTTCTACGTGGTCGATCGTAACGACGGCAAGCTGCAGAACGCCTTCCCCTTCGTCGACAACATCACCTGGGCCAGCCACATCGACCTCAAGACCGGCCGCCCCGTGGAAAATCCAGGGCAACGGCCCGCCAAGCCGCTGCCGGGTGAAACCAAGGGCAAGCCGGTGGAAGTGTCGCCACCCTTCCTGGGCGGCAAGAACTGGAACCCCATGGCCTATAGCCAGGACACCGGGCTTTTCTACATCCCGGGCAACCAGTGGAAAGAGGAGTACTGGACCGAGGAGGTGAACTACAAGAAAGGCTCCGCTTACCTGGGCATGGGCTTTCGCATCAAGCGCATGTACGACGACCACGTAGGCACCCTGCGTGCCATGGACCCGACCACGGGCAAGCTGGTGTGGGAACACAAGGAGCACCTGCCGCTGTGGGCCGGGGTGCTGGCGACCAAGGGCAACCTGGTGTTCACCGGCACCGGTGACGGTTTCTTCAAGGCGTTCGACGCCAAGACCGGCAAGGAGCTGTGGAAATTCCAGACCGGCAGCGGCATCGTTTCCCCGCCCATTACCTGGGAGCAGGACGGAGAGCAGTACATCGGCGTCACTGTCGGCTATGGCGGCGCGGTACCGCTGTGGGGTGGCGACATGGCCGAACTGACCAAGCCAGTTGCCCAGGGCGGTTCGTTCTGGGTGTTCAAGATACCGAGCTGGGATAACACGACCGCTCAACGTTGACCGACAGCGGGGTGCGGTCTGGCTGCGCCCTGCCCTTTTCCGTCTGCCCAGAGAGCTCGATCATGACGTTTCTACCCCTGGCCTTGTTGCTGGCCGTCACACCCGCGATGGCGCTGGCCACTGACATCGACGACAGCGACACGCCGTTGAGCATCAACGGCTGCGTGATTGCCGAAGCCAGCCAATGCCCCGGCGCCGACCTGCGGGGCGCCAAACTGGCCAACCAGGACCTGCGCAAGATGAACCTGGCCGGCGCCGACCTGCGCGATGCCGACCTGCGCCACGCCCGGCTGGACCTGGCCAACCTCGAAAAGGCCCGATTGCAGGGCGCCAACCTGACCCGCGCCAGCCTGCAGCAAAGCAACCTGCGCCTGGCCAACCTAAGCGGCGCACGGCTGATGGCAATCCAGGGCTGGGGGCTGTTCGCCCAGGGCGCCCAGTTCGCCAACGCTGACCTTAGCGCCGCCTACCTGCAATTCGCCCGGCTCTCCGGTGCCAGGATGCAGCAGGCCAACTTGCAGGCGGCCGACCTGGAAATGGCCTGGCTGAGCAAGACCGACTTGCGCGGCGCTCAGCTCAATGACGCCAACCTCCAGGAAGCCAAGCTCGGCCAGAGCAACCTCGAACAAGCCCATCTGGAGGGCGCGCGCCTGCACTACGGCAACTTCCAGGACGCCAACATGCAAGGCTGCACCGGCTGCCCAGCGACCTGGGAACATTGATTTCTGGCACCCGCCTAACCCGCTATACGTACCAGACCCAAGTCGATACCCACGTGCACGAGTTCAGCATGGGAGCCGACCTGCAGTTTGCTCTTGAGCATGGTCAGGTGATTGGAGACGGTCTTTGTGCTGATGCACAGCTGCTCGGCGATCGACCGGGCCGGTGTGCCACGAACCAGCATCACGAAAATTTCCAGTTCACGCTGGGTCAGGCGTTGCAGCCTGGGGTCACAGGCATCGTGCGTCGTGCTGCAGGCCAGCTGCGTGGCCAGCCCCTGTTCGATGTAGGCGTGCCCGGCAAGCACGCGCTGTACGGCCTCCACCAGAACTTGCGGGGCCGAGTTCTTGGTCAGGTAGCCAGCCGCGCCGGCGTCCAGCGCCTGGCGCACCAGTGGCAGCTCGTCATGCATGCTGAAGAACAGCACCCGCAACTGCGGCAGGCGCTGGCGCAGGCGTCGGGTGGTTTCCAACCCACTGATGCCGGGCAGGCCGAAGTCCATGATCACCAGGTTCGGTACCTGCTCCTGCACCTGGGCCAAGGCTTCTTCACCGCTGGCAGCCTCGCGCACCTGCATCGCTGGCAACACGGCGCGCAACAGGCTGGCGTAACCCTGGCGAACCACGGCGTGATCGTCGACCAGCACGATATTCATGACACCTCCAAAGGGATCGTCAGGGCCAGTGCCCACCCGGCACCGGGATGGCTGAGTATGCGCAACTCACCGCCCAGGCTGCGGGCGCGCTCGGCCATCGAATGCAGGCCTACCCCTGGGCGCCCAGGCTGGCTGGCACCACAGCCATCGTCGCGAACCAGCAGGCGCAGCCCGTTGGCGCCGCGTTGCAGGCGTATCCGCACCTGACGGGCGCGGGCATGACGGGCGACGTTGGTCAGCGCTTCCTGCAACAACCGGTACAGATGCGTGCGTCGAGTGGGTGACAGCGCCGGCAACTGGGCGCCGACCAGCAACTGGCACTCGATGGCCTGGCTGGCACGCCATTGGCTCACCAATTGGTTGAGCGCCTCCGCCATGGGCAGGTGCTGCAGCGCAACCGGATACAAGTCCCGTACCAAGGCGCGGAAACCGAACTGCAAGCCTGCGCAATTGCTTTCCAGCGTCTGGGTGGTTTGCCGCACCTGCTCAGGCTGGTGGGCACACAATTGCAACAGGCACACCTGGGCGCGGATGCCGGCCACGTACTGGCCTAGGTCGTCGTGCAACGCCTGGGCCAGTCTTGTCCGCTCCTGCTCCTGAACCGCCAGCAAAGCGCCGGTCAGTTGCCGGTTGTCGGCCTGGGCCTGCTCGATCGCCGCAGCCATCTGGTTGAAGTGCCCGGCCAACTGGCGCGCTTCCGGGCCACCGGTCTCTTGCAGGCGCACGTCCAGCTGACCTCCCGACACCTGACGCAATGCACACAGCAGCGCGGCCAGCAGGCGCAGCCCGCGCCGCACGGCCCAACTGATGGACAGCAGGCTCAGGGCCAACGCGACAGCACAGACCGCCAGCAACTGTTGCAGCGAATCCCAGACTTCTTCCACCTCATCGCGGGCGTCCACGCTCAGCGCGACGCGGCGGCCGTCATCGAGGGCCAGCAGGCGCGTGCTGTCGTAGTGCTTGCCTGCCAGCACCGCGCCCAACCAACCATCGAGCCCGGCCGCGGACGGCACCGACGCTTTTTCAACCTCGCCAGGGACCAGCCACTGCACGCGCACGTGGCGCAGGTGCTCGGTCAGCGTAGGTTGAAGGCTCGCCGGATTGTGGCTGGCGGCTTGGGCCATGTACGCCATCACCGCTTCGGCCGACTGCAACTCCCGTTTCACATCGGCTGATGCCTGATGCAGCACAACCCCCGCACAGGCCAGGGTCAACACCGCGAAACAGCCGGTGACCCACAGGTTGATACGCCATAGGGCAGACATATTGGCAGCGTGCATGATCGGA
The DNA here is from genome assembly GCF_046231935.1 of Pseudomonas sp. KCJK9111. Taxonomy (NCBI): domain Bacteria; kingdom Pseudomonadati; phylum Pseudomonadota; class Gammaproteobacteria; order Pseudomonadales; family Pseudomonadaceae; genus Pseudomonas; species Pseudomonas sp. KCJK9111. The sequence continues at coordinate 25,037 of NZ_JBJJMO010000021.1, forward strand.
CTCCAGGGCAACTGCTGCCATCCTAGGGCCCGGCGCGGGCGCATCGGCTACTACCTTGGTAGCGGCTGGGCGCTACTTTCTGCATATTCCCCGGCCCCGGCAGGCTTTCTATGCTGGCGCCATCTGCCGTGGAGTGCGATATGCGCAAGCCTGCCCACCTTGTCCTGACCTGCCTGCTGACCGTGCTCGCGCCGACGGTTTGGGCGCACGACCAGCAGGCTGACACCCGGGCTGCGAGCGCGTTGCACATCCGCATCGGCTACCTGGGCTATCGCCCTGACAGCGGGCCGCTGTTGTCCAACATCCTGCCTGAACCGGACGATGCCGGCCTGCAAGGGGCGCAACTGGCCATTGCCGACAGCAACAGCACCGGGCGGTTTCTCAAACAGCAGTTCGAGCTGGTCAGCGCCCGTGCCGACTCCGCCGAGCGACTGCTGCATGCTGCCCAGGCCCAGCATGGGGAAGGCGTGCGGTTGTTCGTCGTCAATGCGCCGGTCGCCAGCCTGCGGGCCTTGTCTGCGGCCCTGCCCGACAGCCTGCTGTTCAATGCCGGCAGCCCGGATGACGCCGTACGCAGCACGCAGTGCCTGGGCAATGTGCTGCACGCCCTGCCTGGGCGGGCGATGCTGGCCGATGCGCTGGTGCAGTTTCTGGTGCTGCGCAAATGGCAGCGCGGCTTGCTGATCATCGGGCAGACCCCGGACGATGAAGCCTACGCCGCCGCACTGCGCCGAGCGGCGAAGCGCTTTGGCCTGCACCTGGTGGCCGAGAAACGCTGGACGTTCGACAACGACCAGCGCCGCAGCGCCCAGGCCGACATGCCGCTGTTCACCCAGGCGCGCGAATACGACGTGGTGCTGGTGGCTGATGAACGTGGCGACTTCGGCGAATACGTGCCCTACCAGACGTGGTTGCCCCGCCCGGTCGCCGGCACTCAGGGCCTGACGCCCACTGGCTGGCACAAGACCGTGGAAACGTTCGGCGCCGCGCAATTGCAAAAACGTTTCCAAGCGCAGGCCGGCCGCTGGATGAACGACCGTGACTTCGCAGCCTGGATGGCGGTGCGCAGCATCGCCACGGCGGTCAGCAAGCTGCGTGAGGCAAAGCCCCAGGCCTTGCAGCAGCTGCTTGTCAGCGAACAATTGCCACTCGATGGCTTCAAGGGTCGCAAGCTCAGCTACAGGCCCTGGAATGGCGAGCTGCGCCAACCCATCCCCCTGGTGCAGCCCAGGGCCCTGGTCAGCACCTCACCGCAGGAAGGCTTCCTGCACCCTTCCAATGAGATGGACAGCCTGGGGTTCGACAAGGCCGACGTGACCTGCCCGTACCCCTGAAACGCCCACACAATAACAAGGAACCTGCCATGCGCCGCCTCCCCTCACCACGCAGCCTGCTGTGCGCCCATCTGCTGCCGGCCGTGCTGGCCATAGCCTGCGAGCCTACCCTGGCCGCCACCGCCTGGGTGTCCAACGAGAAGGACAACACCCTGAGCCTGATTGACCTGCAGACCTTGGCGGTAACCGACACCCTGCCCGTCGGCCAACGCCCGCGCGGCCTGCTGCTGTCACACGACAACAAGCTGCTGTACATCTGCGCCAGCGATTCGGATCGGGTGCAGGTGATGGACGTGGCCAGCCGTACCCTCGTCAAGGAACTGCCATCAGGCAAAGACCCCGAGCAGTTCGCCCTGCATCCCAATGACCGTTGGCTGTACGTGTCCAACGAAGACGATGCGCTGGTCACGGTCATTGATACCGTAACCGACACGGTACTGGCCCAGGTGGAGGTGGGCATCGAACCTGAGGGCATGGCCGTGAGCCCGGATGGCAAATGGGCGGTCAATACCAGCGAAACCACCAACATGCTGCACTGGATCGACACCCAGACCCAGACCCTGGCCGACAGCACGCCGGTGGACCAGCGCCCGCGTTTCGTGGAATTCAGCCAGGACGGCAAACACCTGTGGGCGTCGGCGGAAATTGGCGGGACCGTCACCATCCTGGACGTGGCTTCGCGCCAGGTGCTCAAGACCCTGAACTTCGCCATCAAGGGTGTGCACCCTGACAAAGTCCAGCCGGTGGGCGTCAAGCTCAGCGCCGATGGCAAGTACGCGTTCGTGGCGCTGGGCCCGGCCAATCATGTGGCGGTGGTCGATGCCAGGACATTCGAGGTGCTGGACTACCTGCTGGTGGGGCGCCGCGTCTGGCAGCTGGCCTTCACCCCTGACCAGCAGCAGTTGCTGGCCACCAATGGCGTGAGCGGCGACGTGTCGGTGATCGACGTGGCCAGCCTCAAGGTGCTCAAGTCGATCAAGGTCGGCCGCTACCCATGGGGTGTGGTGGTCACGCCATGAACGCACTGCACATAGCGGGGGTCAGTTTCGCCTACGGTCAGCGCGCAGCGCTCAGGGACGTGACCTTCAACTTGGCGCCGGGCCACTTTACCGCCTTGCTGGGGCCCAATGGCGCCGGCAAGTCGACCCTGATTGCCTTGATGACCTGCCTGTATGACTTGCAGCACGGCGATATCCAGGTATTGGGCAGTTCGCTGCGCCACCAGCCGCGGGCGGCCCTGGGCCAGTTGGGCGTCGTGTTTCAGCAGAGCACGCTGGACCTGGACCTTGGCGTGGAGCAGAACCTGCGCTATCACGCGGCGCTGCATGGCCTGCCCCGACGGGAAGCCCAGCGCCGCGTGGACGCCGAGCTGGCCCGCCAAGGGCTGGGGGAGCGGCGCCGTGACCCTGTGCGCGAACTCAATGCCGGGCACAGGCGCCGCGTCGAAATTGCCCGGGCATTGCTGCACGGGCCCCGCCTGTTGCTGCTCGACGAAGCCAGCGTTGGCCTGGACCCAGCCAGCCGGCAGGCGCTCAACCAGCACGTGCGCGATTTGTGCCGTGGCGATCAGCGCTTGAGTGTGCTGTGGACCACCCACCTGCTCGATGAAGTGCAGCCGGCCGATGACTTGGTCATCCTGCACCAGGGTCGGGTGGTGGCAAGTGGGCCTGCCGAAGCCATGATGCAGCCCCACGGCGGCGACCTGGGCCGGACGTTCGCCCATCACACGCGCGACATGGCCGGAGCACCCACCTGATGAACGCCTACTGGTACTGCTTCAGCGGCATCCTCATGCGTGAAGCCCTGCGCTTCGTGCGCCAGCGCACGCGCCTGTTGAGCGCACTGGTGCGCCCTTTGCTGTGGCTGGTGGTATTCGCTGCCGGGTTTCGTGCGGCACTGGGCATCGCCATCATCGAGCCCTACGACAGCTACATTCCCTACGAGGTCTACATCGTGCCGGGCCTGGCCTGCATGATCCTGCTGTTCAATGGCATGCAGGGTTCGCTATCGATGGTCTACGACCGGGAAATGGGCAGCATGCGGGTGCTGCTGACCAGCCCGCTGCCCAGGGCGTTCCTGTTGTGCAGCAAGCTTATGGCGACGTCGCTGATCTCTGTGTTGCAGGTGTACATCTTCATCGCCATCGCCTGGCTTTACGGTATTGAGCCGCCGGTAGGCGGCCTGGGGCTGGCCCTGCCCGCGGTGCTGCTGGTGGGGTTCATGCTCAGTGCACTGGGGCTTTTGCTGTCCAATGCGATCCGCCAGCTGGAGAATTTCGCCGGGGTGATGAATTTCGTGATCTTCCCTATGTTCTTTCTGTCGTCGGCGCTTTATCCGCTGTGGAAAATGCAGGAGGCCAGCCAATGGCTCTACTGGCTGTGCGCGGTCAACCCGTTCACCCATGCCGTCGAGCTGGTGCGCTTTGCGCTCTACGAGCGGCTGAGCCTGCTGGGGCTGGCGGTATGCCTGGCGCTGAGCGTGCTGTTCACGCTGCTGGCCATCGTCACCTTCAACCCGCAGCACGCCGCCCTGCGCAAGCCAAGGTGAGGTGCCTGGATGTGGCGTGCACGGCGAGGCCTTCGCCTCTACTACTTTGGTACTGCCCAGGGTGTCTATGGTCGCATTCACAAAGCCACGGCACTGACATGTAATGCGCCTATAACAAGAAGGAACAGACCATGCCACGTGCCCTCCAAAGGCTGCCCCTGCGTTTGCTGGCCGCCGCCTCGCTGAGCCTTCTGCTGGGCCATGCCCTGGCCGACACCCCACCGACCTTCACGCCAGATGGCTACCGCGCCACGCTATACCGCAGCCCCATCCCACCGCAGGTCGAAGGTGGCAAGGTGATAGACACTGCCGCACTGCAGGCGATGATGCGGGGCCATCCGGCGCCTGTCCTGATCGACGTATACCGCCGCCAGTGGCTGCATGAACGCTTCATCGAAGATGAACCCCATGCCAACCTGCCCGGTAGCCTGTGGCTGCCCAACACCGGGGATGGCGTGCTCAGCCCAGACTGGCAACGTTACTTCGAGCATCACCTGCGTCTGGCCACAGGGGACGAGCCTCAGTACCCCGTCGTTTTCTACTGCCGGGCCGATTGCTGGTTGAGCTGGAACGCGGTAAAACGCGCAGCACACCTGGGCTACACCAACCTCTACTGGTACCGCGACGGGCTCGACGCCTGGCAACAGGCCAACCTGCCCGTGCAGGCGGCCCAGCCAGCACCGTTTCCCTGACCGGGCCCTTGCCCCTGCGCGCTCAATCATTCAAACAAGAACAAGGTGAATAGGCCATGTACAAAATCTTGATCGCCGACGATCACCCGCTGTTTCGCGAAGCGATCCACAACGTCATCAGCGACGGGTTCCAGGGCAGTGAAATCATGGAAACCGCTGACCTTGAAAGCGCGCTGACGCTGACCAAGGAGCATGACGACCTGGACCTGATTCTGCTCGACCTGAACATGCCGGGCATGCATGGCCTCAATGGGCTCATCACCTTGCGCAACGAAGCGCCCACCACCCCGGTGGTGATCGTCTCGGCCGAGCAGGAAAAGCAGATCGTGCTGCAAGCCATCACTTATGGCGCGGTGGGCTTCATCACCAAGTCCTCGCCGCGCGCGCAGATGATCGAAGCGATCGAGCAGATCCTCAACGGCAATGTGTACCTGCCGCCGGATATCATCCGCGCGCAGAAAAGCAGTAGCCGCCGCTTGAGCGATGCCCCAAGTTTCCCGCCGGAAATGCTCCAGGCCCTGACCCGCAAGCAGTTGCTGGTGCTCGAGCGCATGACCAAGGGCGAATCGAACAAACAGATCGCCTATGCCTTGGACATCGCCGAAACCACGGTCAAGGCCCACGTCTCGGCCATCCTGCGCAAGCTGAACGTGCACAACCGGGTGCAGGCCATCCTCAGTGCCGGCGACATCGACTTCGCTGACTACCTACGACGCTGATCCCTTAGGAGCCCGGGTGGCCAGCAAGTGACTCATGGCAGTCTTGAGCTTCATGGGTCGTACGGGCTTGTGCATCAGCGTATGGCCTCGCTCGCGGATCTGCTGCTTGAGTTCGTTGCTGTAGTTGGCGGTAATCATCAGCGCCGGCAGCGCCTTGGCGCGGCGGGCGTTGATGCGTGCAACGGCATCGACCCCATTGCAATCGTCATTGAGGTGATAGTCGGCAATCAGCAGGTCGGCATCGGCATGGTAGTTGTCCACCTGACGGGCCAGGTCCTGCTCCGACAGTGCCGTGATCACGCAACACCCCCAGCCTTCTAGCAACGTGCGCATGCCGGCACAGATGGCAGCGTCATTGTCCAGCACCCACACTCGGGCCCCGCGCAGGCACTCGAGCATCGACTCGCACACGGCATGCTCGGCCCTGGCAATCGGGGCGGTGGTGCTCAATGGCACTTCCACACTGAATACCGACCCCTTGCCGGGCCGGGAGCGCACGGCAATACGGTGGCCGAGGATGCCCGCAATCTTCTCGACGATGGCAAGCCCCAGGCCCAGGCCGCGGTCCTGATCCGGCCGCTGCACGGCGCCACGCTTGAATTCCTGGAACATTTCCTCCAGGTGCTCCTCGGCGATGCCGATACCGGTGTCCCACACCTCGATGCGCACGCGACCCGGCTGACGGCGACAGCCCAGTACCACGCGTCCGCTTGGGGTGTAGCGGATGGCGTTGCTGAGCAGATTGCGCAGAATGCGCGCCAGCAGTTGAATATCGCTGCGCACCACGACCGAGCAGCCTATGAAGTGCAGGGCCAGCCCTTCGCTGCGGGCGACCTGGGTATACTCTGCTGCCAGGTTGTCCATCAGTTCCGCCAGGGCGAAGGGTGCCACGTCGGCCGTGATGACACCGGCATCGAGCTTTGAGATGTCCACCAGCGTTCCCAGCAGGTTCTCGACGTCTTCCAGCGAGTTGCTGACGTTACGCACCAGCTGTGCACTGGCCTGCGGATCACGGCGCTCGAGCAAGGCGCTGGTGAACAAGCGCGCCGCGTTCAGGGGCTGCAGCAGGTCATGGCTGACCGCGGCGAGGAACTTGGTCTTGGACAGGTTGGCCTGGTCAGCCTCATGCTTGGCCTCGCGCAAGCGCGCCTCGGCACGTCGCCGCTCCTCGATTTCCCTCAGCAATTGTTCGTTGAGGCTGGTCAACTCGGCCGTACGTTCCCTGACCCGCAGCTCCAGGTGCTGATAAGCCTGGTGCAACGCCTGGGCGGTGTTGCGCCGTTCGGTGATGTCACGGATCAACACGAAGATACCCACCACCTCGCCAGAGGCCAGCCGGTTTGGCACATAGGAGCGCAGCATGTGGCGCTCCTGTCCGCTGATGTTGGTTTCCGGGAATTCGAACGTAACGCTCTCCCCTGCCAGCGCCTGCGCCACGTAGGCTTCCAGGCGCTGGTAATGCTGTTCGCTATGGGCCTGGCGCAGGCTCTGGCCCAGCATCAGCCCACTGGGCCAGCAGTACCACTGCTCATAGACCTTGTTGGTGAACTCATACACCAGGTCGGCGTTCAGGTAAGCGATCAGCGCCGGCACATGGTCCGTGATCAAGCGAATCCAGCGCTCGCTTTCACTCAGGGCCTCGGCATGCAGGTAGCGTTCGGTGATGTCGGTAAAAGTGTTGACGAATCCGCCAGTGGGCAGTGGATGCGTGCGGATCTCCAGCATGCGCCCGTCGAACAGGCGTTGCTCGCACTCGTGCACGACACGCCCGCTGTCGTCGCGGCTTTCGGGGGTGAGCAAACGCAGCTCGCTGTCGGCGATCACGTCGGCGAAGGGACGGTGGGCGGCAACCGGAGCCAGCCCGCTCAGCTCCAGGAACCGGCGGTTCCACAACTCCAGCACACCGTCCGCGTTGACCATGGCCACGCCCTGGGACAAATTGTCCACCGCCCGCTGCAACAGGTGCGATTTCTGCGCCACAGCCTGTTCTCGGCGCAGGGTTTCGCTGAGTTTGACCTCGGTGATGTCGGTGAACAGGATCACCCGGCCACCCTCGCAGGTGGGCCGCTCATTGACCTGCAGCCAGCGGCCGTTGTGCTGTCGGTACAACAGGCGTTCATCGGTCGGGCTGCGCGGCTCCTCGCTGAACAACCCACTGCTGGTCATCAGCCTGCGCACTTCGGCCAGGCGCATGCCGGGAATGATGCGCACGCGGCGGTTTTCCCAGAAGGCCTTGAAGCGGCTGTTGCACAGCACCATGCGCAGGTTTCGGTCGAACAGGATGAATGCGTCGGAAATGCTTTCGATGGCATCGATCAGGTGCTGGTGCGCGGTTTCGGCGCGCAGACGCGCCTCGCTGAGCAGCTGGTTGCCCGCCTTGAGTTCGGCCATGGCCTGGTTCAACGCGTCAGTGCGCTCGCGCACCTGCTCGGCCAGCACCACCGAATGCTGGAACGCCGCATAGGGGTCGCTGCCGCGCGTCACGCCCGACTCGATGCGCTCGATCAGCGCGGCGTTGATCCGCTGCAGCTTGCGGTTTTCGTAGCGAAGTTGCGCCAGTTCGGCCTGCACCTCACTGGCCGGGGCGGGTTCGGTTGCGGGCAATGGCGACCCCAGTGAAGGTCTGGTTGATATGCATGCCATTGAACTGTTCTCCATAGGTGTTGAAGCCCATCACCCGCTGCTCACGCAGAAAATCACCCACTGCCTCGAGACCTTGCTGGGTCTCAAGCTCCAGGCGGCGCAGAAAGCAGTCGCAACCGATGGTGAGCAACAGCGGACCCAGGCGCTGCTGCAGGCCATCGAACAAATCCTGCAGGTTCGGCAGCAACGGGCCAGGCGTCATGGGCGTGAGCACGATCCCGTTCTCTACCGCACAGTAAAAGCTCAGGCTCAGGTCGGCATGCACCTGCTGGATGGCCCGCACGTAGTACCGATCGTGCATGCGCACGGCCAGGGGGTGGGCGGCAAACAGCCTGTGGTCCAGGGCGCTGACCGGCACCCCGATATGGCGTGCATATTCTTCGGCGGCAGGCTCGGCATTGAGCTCATAGACCCGCCGCTGGGCGCTGTCGGCGCCGGTGACCACCAGTTTTTCCTGCCGTGGCTCAAGGTGGTGGGTAGTGAACACTTCAAAGTCCAGCCAGGTATTGACCAGCACCACCACGGCAGCACCGTGGTGAAACGCCCCGCCGTAGAAGACGTGGGTCTGGGTCAGGTAGTTGTCGTCCCCGGCCGAGCCACCAAAATGCGGGATATCGCCCAACGCTGCGCTCAGGGCCGCCAGCACCGTCTCTTCACGGCTGGACAAGCCATCGAGCAAGGTCAATGCAAAGCTGTGCCCCTTGATTTGGGCCAGGGCATTCCCACGACAGCTGCCGACCAGTCGTTCGACCATCTGCTGGGCGTCGATCAGGCTGAAACGCTCCATCTCGTCGATCAGTTCGGTGGCGATGGAAAAGTGCCGATGATCAAAGCCCACGGCCGTCACGCAACTGCGCCCATAGCCCAGCGGTGTGATCTCCCCTGCACTGGTGCACCCTACCAACGGTATGCCGCCAAAGCTTTGTTCAAGGGCCTGGCCCAGGGCCTGCAGGTCGTACTCGGCGGTGCAGAAGAACAGCACGAAGCCCAAATGCGGATGCAGCAGTTGCCGCGCCAGCTCCTGTGCCGCCACGCGTGCATCGCTGGCCTGGGACATGGCGCTGACCACGCCCTCGTTATGTGCCTGCTGCATCGGGATCTCCGGCAAGGGCTGGCTGAGCGCTGAGTGTACGAAGCGTGGGCTGGGGTTCGAATGCTACTTGGGTCGCGGGTGCACGCTTCGTTGGGCGTAGTCGGCACAGGAGCCTGACCCTGAGGGTTTCGAATACCGCGCAAGCCCGTTGAACACCGGGCCTGCGCCAGATCGCTACCAAGTCAGCACCGCACCCACGGCGAAGGTATCGGTGTCTTCGTTCTGCGCGCGGGTGTCATGGCCCTCAATGGAAAACTGGTTGTACTCGGCCACCAGCTTGAGGTTGTCGTTGATGTCATGGAACAGCGCCACCGCGCGGGTTTGATAATCGGCACCGCTGCCTACCGCGCCGTTGCCGTCGTCCTTGGTCTTGCCGTAGGAAAGCGCAATCCGGTTCTTGCCGACCTTGTAAGAGGCTTGCAGCAGGTAGCCATCGCTGTCCACGTTGCGCAACACCGGCTCGCCAGCATTGTTGGTGAAGAACGGGTTGATGCCCTTGGCCTGGAAACCGGACCCGGTCAGAGACAGCCCGCCCAGCTTGGCCTGCACGCCGTAGCCAAGGCCCTTGGAAGTGACTGATCGCACCGAATCATCGGTGTTGTCGGACGTCTGGTAGCTGCCGTTTAGCCAGCTGTAGATCTGTGCGCCTGCCAGGTCGAACTGGTACGTGATCTCGGACTCGGTGCGGGGGTTTTTCTGGTAGGCCTTGCCTGTGGGGCTGCTGTCGTTGGTGTCGACCGGGTCCATGATCCCTACGGCGATCCGCAGGCCCTCCATGACCGGGGTACGGTAGGTGATCTGCGAGGTCGGGAACGGGTATGGGTAGCCGCTGCCGATGTTGCCGAACGACACCCCACCGCCATCGACAAGACCCAGCGTGTCACTGACCTGGCCGTAACCGGCGAGCAACTCGTCGAGCAGGATGTTCGAACGGGCGAACAGCCCGAAGTCCTTGCCGATGAGCACCTCGCCCCATTCGGGGTTGGCTACGGTGCCGTAGAACTGCCGGACATCGATGGCCGTGTCGGTACCGTTGCTTTCGCTGTCGTTGATGGTGACCCAGAACGAGGCACGGGCACCGAGCTTCAGGTCGTTGACCTGCTTGCCCATGTTGAAACCCAGGTAGTTGGGCAGGAAACCCATTTTCACCCGGGACTGACGGCGGTCTAATTGTTCACCTTCACGGTCGACCTTGCTGTTGACGTAGAACGCGTTGATATAGCCGTCGGTGGAAAAGGTGGTCTGATTCTGGTCGTACAGCATGATCTCGGCCTGCGCCAGGGAACTCAGGCTGACAGCCGCAAGGCTGGCGATGGCAACTGCCAGGTACTGAGGCGGCAGAGACTTGTTTTTGTTGTTGTGCATGGCGCGCTCCAAACGGGGACAGAGTGTCGGAGGCGATTATCGAAAGCTGGGTAGCGGTCAGAAACGCTGCTTTGGCGTAGTCTTGAGCCTGCTTGCGAAGGGCGTGCAAGGCCCGGTGGTTTGGGACCACTACGGGCTGTGCCGGGTCGTGCGACCTAGGGCTTACGCATCAATGATGGACACCGAAGACCGGCAGGCAGGTAGCCAAGCGTATGAACGGGAACGCTTACCAGCTGTGGCCTGCCTGGCCTCTGGCGGGTCAGGAAGCGAGCACCGATCCGCGCTGCGCACGTGCTGTGCTAAAGCGATGAGGTTGCTGCCAAGCCAGCATGGCCTGAACATCGGTAGCCGCCTGCTTGACCTTCTGCGCCCATTGGTCGTCCTTGGGGCACACCACTACCACGCGAAAACCATGTTCGAGTCCCTCGAGCCGTACACCGTCGGAGTCGTCCACATGCAGGTCGATGTCGAACGCCGAAGGCAGCTTGGACGGGGAATTGACCAGCCCCCGCTGGCCCAGCATATGCTGGTGGCGGTCGCTGTTGACCACGCCATCGACACGGATACCGTACAGCAGCAACCAGCGGCGGATATAGGCCGGCGTGCGTCCGGAGGATGTGTAGATCCACACGCTGCAACCCTGGCGGCGCAGGTCGCTGATCAGTTCGCGGGTACCGCTGCGCAGGGGCTCGCCCAGCCAGCGATGGACGAAGCTTGGCAGCCGGTTCGGCTCGGCTTCGGCGTGTTCGGGCAGGCAGGCCAAGGTATCGTCGATGTCGAACGAGATGCGCACTTGGGCTTGACGTGTAGCGCTGTCGAGCACCGCTCGGCAGCGATCCCAGGCTGATCCGCGACTCATGGAAGGCTCCTCTCGCGCAGGGGGGTTGGCAGGAAAAACGTGTTGGGCGCCGGTGCATGCGCTTCCAGGAACGCGGCGTACTTTTTCTTGATCTTGGGCAGCTCGTACAGCGCCTTGACGCCATGCTTGGCCGAGTTGCGGATGACTGACGAAGGATTGAAGTAGCCTTCGGCGTTCTCGAGCGACAACACGAATGGCGGCAAGCCTGCACGCATCAGCAGATAGCTGACGATCAGCGAGCCGGTACGGTTATTGCCTTCGATAAACAGCTGCGGCTTGCTGAGGATACGCACGTACACGCCGGCAGCCCGCTTCCATACCGAATCGCTGCCATAACCGCAGTACCAGTTGTACAAGTCCTTGATGCCGCCTTCGACGTTGTTGAAAAAATGGGCTTCGGTAGCGGCCAGGTGCGCGGCGAACTCCTCGCGACGGGCGGCGTCGCTGCCACAGAGCACGGTGGCATTGATTTCCAGCATCAGGTTCACCTGCTGCAGGTGAAACAGGTCGATGCCGCGCGCCACATAGTGATCAACCAGCGCGTAGCCCTCCAGCACGTTGCACAGCACCTCGTCCGTGAACGGGTCGCGAGGTTCAGTGAAGTGGCGGCTGAGCTCGGCAAAATGCGCCTGCACTTGGCGCAGGGCGTGCTCGACGGCATTGAGATCCAGGCGGGGTGTCGCTGGCATCGGATGTCCCTGATTACGGTATTCGAGTAAAGGCAACCGCGGGCCTGGGCCGTCCTGGCACTGGCGCGCGGGCGTTCTCAAGCGAGGGTCAGCTGAACTTGCCACTGATGTAGTCGGCGGTCAGCTGTTCACGAGGGTCTTGGAAGATCTGGGTGGTGGGACCCATCTCTACCAGATAGCCCGTGCGGGTGCCTTGGGAAATGTCGACCGAAAAGAACGCCGTGGTGTCGGCCACGCGAATGGCCTGCTGCATGTTGTGGGTCACCAGCGCGATGGTGTAATCCTTTTTCAACTCCACCATCAGCTCCTCCACCCGCCGGGTCGCGATCGGGTCCAGGGCCGAACAGGGTTCATCGAGCAACAACACTTCGGGTTCGGTGGCGATGGCCCGGGCAATGCACAAGCGCTGCTGCTGGCCACCGGACAGGGACAGGCCACTGACCTTGAGCTTGTCCTTCACTTCATCCCACAACGCAGCGCCTTGCAGGGCATGCTTGACCCGGTCGCCGATGTCGCCTTTGTAGCGGTTCAGGCGCAGACCGAAGGCCACGTTGTCGAAAATGCTCATCGAGAACGGGTTGGGCTGCTGGAACACCATGCCGATGTAGCGACGCACCACGACTGGATCGACCCCTTTGCCGTAGACGTCCTGCCCCAGAAAGTGCACATGGCCTTCGAAGCGAAAGCCCTTGACCAGGTCGTTCATGCGGTTGAGGCTGCGCAGTACGGTGCTTTTGCCACAACCGGACGGGCCGATGAAGCCAGTGATCTCGTTCTTGCGAATCGGCACGTGGCTGTCGCGCACGGCCATGAAGTTGCCGTAGAAGATCTTGTCCAGCTTGCAATCCATGACGATGGGGGTTTCGCTGGCCAGGGGAGCGGCTCTTTGGGCGGTGGATACGTTCACGTCGAATGCTCCCTATCAGTACTTGGGCTTGCCGAATACTCGGCTCAGGATGTTGATGACCAGCACGATCATTACCAGAACCAGCGATGCCGCCCAGGCGAGCTCCAACTGGTTGTCGAACGGCATGCCGGAGAAGTTGTAGATCAGCACCGCCAGCGAAGCGGTCGGGTTCATCACCGCCAGGCTGCCATCGTGGTAGATCCAGTAGTTGCTGAACAACGCGGTGAACAGCAGCGGCGCGGTTTCGCCGGCCGCCCGGGCCACGGCCAGCATGACGCCGGTCAGGATGGCTGGCAGGCCGGTGGGCAGCACGATCTTCCAGATCACCTGGGCCCGGGTACAGCCCATGCCGTAGGCGGCGTCCTTCATGATCTTGGGCACCATCTTCATGGCTTCCTCGGCGGTCAGGACCACGATTGGCAGCATGAGGACGGCCAACGCCACGCCGCCTGCCGGCGCCGAGTAGGTCCCGGTGGTCATCACCACCAGGGCATAGGCGAACACGCCGGCCAGGATGGACGGCAAGCCGGTCAGCATCCTGGCAGCGAAACGTGCGGCGTTGGCCAGCTTGCTGTCAGGCCCAAGCTCGGCCAGGAACACGGCGGCCAGGATGCCCACCGGCACAGCGATGGCCGCTGCAATGCCGACCATGACCAGGGTACCGGCCATGGCATTGCCGAAGCCGCCCCCCATTTCGAAGCCGGTTGGCGGCAGCTCGGTGAACACTTCCAGGTTCAGCCGTGCGCCACCACGGGTGATGAGCATGTACAACACCGAAATCAGGGGCACGCTGGCCACCAGCGCGGCGAGCCAGGCCAATGTGGTCAGCAGTACGCTGCGCAGCGCCCGTCCTTCGAGCTTGCGCTGCAGGCTTGGCAGCGCGGCTACGGGCGTGGAGAGATCGGTCATCAGCGGTTACCTCGTTGCGCGTAGAGCATGATCATCGAGCCCAATACGTTCACCAGCAGGGTGATGAACATCAGCACCAGGGCGGCGTACATCAGCACTTCCACCTCATTCGGCCCGGCTTCGGGGAAGTTCAATGCCAGCAGCGCTGCCAGGGTATTGGCCGGCGCGAACAGTGACAGGGAGATGGTGTTGGCGTTGCCCACCAGCATCGCCAGGGCCATGGTCTCCCCTAGGGCGCGGCCCAGGCCCAGCACCAGCGAGCCAAAGATGCCGGTCGCGGCCGAGGGCACCATGACCTTGAGAATCGCCTCCCAGTGCGTCGTGCCCATGCCGTAGGCGGCTTGCTTGGTTTTCATCGGCACACTGGTCAGCGCGTCCTGGGAGACGGCGGCGATGGTCGGCAGAATCATGATCGCCAGCACTAAGGCTGCCGGCAGCAACCCCGGCCCGCTCAGGGACGTGCCAAAGAACGGGATCCAGCCCAGCTCGCTGTTGAGCCATGTGGTCAGTGGCCGTATGGCTGGAATCACCACATAGATGCCCCACAGCCCGTACACCACGCTCGGGATAGCGGCCAGCAGCTCGACAATGGTGCGAAAGACTGCCGCGAGCCTGGCCGGCAGGAAATCCTGGGTCAGAAAGATGGCCATGCTGACGCCGAAGAAACCGGCGATCAGCAAGGCGATGAATGCGCTGTACAGCGTCCCCCAGATGGCCGGAAGAATGCCGTACTTGCCTTGGTTGACGTCCCAGACGCTGCCCAACAACACATCGAAGCCATGCTTCTCGATGCCCGGCAAGGCCTTGCGCCCCACTTCGTAAACCAGTGCAAAGACCAGTGCCAGTACCAGCACAACCCCAATGCGGGCCAGCGCACGGAAGGTGCGGTCCACCAGCACGTCCTTGGCAGACGGCGGCCGGCAGGCGGAGTCGGGGTTATCCGGTAGGTCGAAAGGTGTGTTCATTGGCAGGTTCCGGGACAGGGTGCTGACACCCCCGGCGTGTCAGGCGCACGCCGGGGACGCCGGTATCACTTGATGTTGGCGGAGGCTTTGCGCACTTGCTCGACCACCGAGGGCGGCAGCGGGATGTAGCCCATCGAGTCGGCGATCTTCTGCCCTTCGGTGAGGCTGTACTCGACCATCTCGCGCATGGCCTTGGCCTTGGCGGGGTTGCCATTGTCCTTGCGGAAGATCATCCAGGTGTAGGAAGTGATGGGGTAGGACTTGGCGCCGTCCGGATCAGGCAGCCAGGCCACCAGGTTTTCCGGCATGTTCACGGCGGCCAGAGCCTCGGCGCCGCTTTCGGCATTGGGCACCACGTACTGCCCAGCCTTGTTCTGCAATTGGGCGAAGTCCACCTTGGCCAGCTTGGCAAAACCGTACTCGATGTAGCCGATGGCGCCTGGGGTCTGGCGTACGGTGGCGGTCACGCCATCGTTTTTCGGTGACTTGATGAACTTGTCAGTAGCCGGCCAGTTGACGGTGTTGCCCTCACCCAGCTTTTGCTTGAAGTCGGCATTGATGGCCGACAGATGCTTGGTGAACACCGCTGTCGTGCCGCTGGAGTCGGCACGCACCACGACGGTGATGGGGGTGTCGGGCAGCTTGAGCTCGGGGTTGGCGGCTACGATCTGCGGGTCGTTCCAGCGCGTGATGTTGCCAAGGAAGATGTTGGAGTACACCTCGCGCGGCAGCTTGAGCCCTTTGGGGTTGCCTGGCAGGTTGTAGGCCAGCACGATCTCGCCGGCGGTCATGGGCAGCAGTTGCACGCCCTCGCTCACCTTGGCCATGTCGGCCTCGCTCATGGCCGAGTCGCTGGCAGCAAAGTCAACGGTCCTGTTCAGGAAGTCCTGCACCCCGGCGCCGCTGCCCTTGGACTGGTAGTCGACGGTCACACCCTCGGATTTCTTGCTGAAGTCCTTGAACCAGGTCAGGTAGATAGGTGCGGGGAAGCTGGCCCCGGAACCGGTCAGGCGAATGTTTTCTGCGGCGATCGAAGCCGATGTGGCGCAAAGGGAGACCGCGACGGCGAGTGCAGCAGACTTCATCAGGCGTATCATTGAAAGCGCTCCGTGTGATGGCCGGCACACTTTGCATCAGCTGTGTTACAGCTTTGTGACCGCCGCATGGCACCGAGCCCTTACCCACGCCAGGCCATGTCCTACGCCCTGTTGAACCGTAGCATCGGCAAGCCTGACGCTCACCTCCATGGAACGCTAACCGTTTGCCGCACTCACACCCTTTATCAGGGCAGCAGCCCGCACATCCCGAGCTGGAGGACAGACCTGCATGAAGAAGATCCTGATGGTGTTGACGTCCCACGATCAACTGGGTGACACCGGCAAGAAAACCGGCTTCTGGCTGGAAGAGTTCGCGGCACCTTATTACGCATTCGTGGATGCCGGAGCCGACGTCACGCTCGCCTCGCCAAAAGGCGGACAGCCGCCGCTGGACCCGAAAAGTGACGAAGACGATGCCCAGACCGAGGCCACCCGACGCTTCGCCAAAGACACCGAGGGCCAGGCTGCCCTGGCCGATACCGTACCCCTTGGCGAAATCGACCCCTATGATTTCGACGCCGTGTTCTACCCAGGCGGCCACGGCCCCCTGTGGGATCTGGCCGAAAGCCAGGACTCGGTCGTTCTGCTGCAAGCCTTTTATGCCTCCAACAAGCCCATCGCAGCGGTATGCCACGCCCCAGGTGTTCTGAAGAATGTCAAAGCGCCTGACGGTCACCCTGTCGTCAAGGGCAAAAAAGTGACGGGCTTTACCAACAGTGAAGAGCAAGCCGTGGGCCTGACCAACGTCGTTCCGTTTCTGGTGGAGGACATGCTGCGTGGCCATGGGGCGAACTACGCCAAGGCCGAAGACTGGGCAAGCCATGTGGTCGAGGATGGGCATTTGATCACAGGGCAGAACCCGGCATCATCAGAGGCAACTGCCAAGGCATTGCTGAAACGGTTAGCCCAGGAACCCGGCGCCTGACCCTTGATTTCTGCGCTGGTTAAAAGGCAACTGCTCAGAGACGGAATTTTTTGCTACAGCCCGAGGTCATACCGGTAGCGCACAGCTATCGCTTGCACCTCTGGCTGCAAGCCTACATCGGATGTTCCCTTTATTCAGCGTGCGCAGAGCCAGAGTATTGCCATGAAAACGTGCGAATTCCCCAGCTGTCCGACCGTTCTGCTGGTTGAGGACGAACCTATCATCCGTGAGCTGATCGCCATTGCCCTTGAGGATCTGGGCGCAGCGGTAACCAGCGTGGAAACAGCACAAGAAGGCCTGGAAATTACCTCGCGCTCGGCATTTTCGATGCTCCTGACCGACGTCCGCACCCCTGGGGCGGTGAACGGCCTGGAGCTGGCTTATCAAGTGGGCCAGAGGCAGCCTGACACTCGCATCGTGGTCATGAGTGGTTATCACGACCCGTCAAGCCATGCCCTCCCCTCTGGCGCCGTGTTCCTGCCCAAGCCCTGGACGCTGGATCATTTCATTGGCGTGATCAGTGATCAGCTGGCACGGTCAGCATCGCTGCGGGCGCAGCCTGCGGCTTGATCACAGCCCAGGCACATCGCAGTGGCTAAGGGTCGCCGACTCTGTGAATCCAACGAGCGTCGTCAGTCATCGGGCGCTTGATAGTCGGCGCCCTTCAATGCCCGCTGGAACGACCGATCAGCTAATAGTCGAAGGTCCCGCCATTGCTGCCAGTCAATCATTCCAAGGCGATCCATCTCGTCAGCTTGGCGCAGCAGCTCTTTATGGTAGGCACTGGGGCACGCGTTACGTAACGCGTGATCATCGAATGTCGAGAACCAACGGTTGATTGCCTCCAAGTGCATCAGGTCATTGGTAGGCTGCTCAATGAATGCCGTCATGCCAGTCTCCCTGTGCTCGCTTTTTCAATCGAGCCCAGGGAGCAACCGATGGTTCACTTCCATTGGTGTTCAGCTGCGCCAGCCTCACACAATGCCCGTATGACCATCGAGTACCTGCCGCACACGACGTGCCAGATCATGGGGCTGGCAGGGCTTGGAAATCACATCGAATTCAGAGCCGCCGATGTCGGTGCGTTCAATCGAGTTTTCCGCGTAGCCAGTGGTGAGCAGCACCTTGATCTGCGGCTGCAGGCGACGCACCTCGCGCGCTAGCATCACACCATTCATGCCACCGGGCATGATCAGGTCGGTGAACAACAAGTCATAGCGCTCACCTGCTTCGATGAGTTTTAGCGCTTCGCGTGCGTTGAGCACCATGTCGGCGTCGTAGCCATAGTTTTCCAGCACCATCTTGGCCAGCTCCGCGACGTCCGGGCGGTCTTCTACGATGAGAATCCTCTCGGTGCCGGAACTGCGTTCAACCAGCTTCACGGGCTTTTCCTGAATCGGGCTGGCTTCGTCCACCGGGAAATACAAGCGCAGCGTGGTGCCTTCGCCCTCTTCGGTGTAGATCCGGGCAGCACCACCGGACTGACGCGCGAACCCGTACACCATGGACAGCCCAAGCCCTGAACCCTTGCCCTCCTCCTTGGTGGTGAAGAAAGGGTCCATGACACGGTCTCGAATGCTGGCAGGCATGCCGATGCCATTGTCGGTAATGGAGATGCTCACGTAACTGCCTGGCAACAGGCCATCGAAGGACAGATTGATGTCGCTTACATGCACGTTCCGCGTTTCGATGAATACATGGGGTCGTTTGCGGCCGATCAGGGCGTCCCGGGCGTTCATGAAGATGTTCAACAGCGCCACTTCGGCCTGGGTCGGGTCGATGCGACAGTTGCGCAAGTGCTCTTCCAAGTCGTATTCGACCGTCACCTCGGCACCGAAGGTGCGCTCGATGATAGGGATCACGTCATCGAGCAAGTGATTGAGGTTAAGCACCCGGCCGTGCAATTTCTGCTTACGAGCAAAGGCCAGCAACTGCTTGGTGAGGGTGCTGGCACGATCGACGGCCGTTTGCGCGTGCCCGACGCTTCGGCGAATGCGGCTCAGGTCCGGCTGCGCCTTGTCGGTCTCGCTGGCCACCAGGCCCATGTAACCGCCCATCACTTGCAGCAGGTTGTTGAAGTCGTGGGCAATGCCGCCCGTCAACTGACCCAGGGCTTCCATCTTCTGCGCCTGACGCAGTGCATCCTCGGCATCGCGACGACGGCTAACGTCCAGCTGCGAGGCGAAGAAGTAGATCAGGTCGCCACGCTCGTTGAAAATCGGCGAGATGAACAGCGCATTCCAGAAACTGGAGCCGTCCTTGCGGTAATTGAGCACTTCGGTGGCGATGTCCACGCGCTTCTCGATCGCCTCACGGATGGCGTCGACCACTGTCCGCTCGGTTTCCGGGCCCTGCAGGAAGCGGCAATTTCGCCCCACGATTTCACCGGCGTCATAGCCGGTCATTTCCAGAAACGCGCGGTTGGCAAAGATGATAGGATTGTCGTCGCGCCCGGGATCGGTCACGATCATGGGCATACGCGTCGTTTGCACGGCAGCAAAAAACATGTCGTGCGGCAGGTTGGATATGTCTCCGGTCGCCTGATTGCTGACGCGGGCCTTCTTGTCCGTCACGTGACTCTCCTGGTTGGGCAATGGTGCAGCTGGTCACTTCTTGACAACGCCAAGCGGCAAATTGCTCCGCCAACTAGGGCTCGTTACGAAACTATTATTCGCTAGCCAATGTCGATTCGTCATCTTGGGCCTACGCTTGCTGGTAAGCGGTAGATTCAACTGCCGATGCTGGCCAAGCCATGCCCTACCCACCCTGCCACGGATGCCGCTCAGCCTCTTGGAAAGCCATGACCTTATCTACGCGTAACAACGTGCGCATCACGGGCGCAGGCCCTGTCACGTTGATCTTTTCCCACGGTTTTGGCTGCGATCAATCGATGTGGAAGTATCTGCTGCCGCATTTTCAAGCACGCTTTCGCACCGTGACCTACGATTTGGTCGGTGCCGGGCAATCGGATGTGACTGCCTATGATCGCGTCCGGTATGACTCCTTGGCAGGTTATGCGACGGATCTGAACGAGATAATCACCGAATATGGCCAAGGCACCGTGATTCTGGTCGGCCACTCGGTCAGCGCCATGATTGGCGCACTGGCGGACAGGCAGCAACCGGGTCGCATTGCGGCCCATGTGATGGTGGGTCCCTCCCCGTGCTACATCGATGACGGCGATTACATCGGCGGTTTCAAGCATCAGGATATCCACGAACTGCTTGAAACCCTGGACAGCAACTACCTGGGCTGGTCGAGCACCATGGCGCCGGTGATCATGGGGGCGCCTGGCCAGCCCATGCTGAGCGAGGAGCTGACCAACAGCTTCTGCCGCACCGATCCAGACATCGCGCGGCAGTTCGCACGTGTCACGTTCCTGTCTGACAACCGGCTGGATGTGCAAGGCTTGCCTACACCTGTACTGATTCTCCAATCCATCGACGATATTATCGCCCCGGTTTCCGTGGGCCAGTACCTCAATGCAGTGCTACCCAACAGCACGCTGTGCCTGATCGACAACATCGGCCATTGCCCGCACATGAGTGCCCCTACAGCCTGTTCCCAGGCCATGGATGCTTTCCTGCAACCCTGGGCACCGGGACCATGACTGGCACGGGTGAGATACCGGCAGTCGACTCGTTGTTCGAAGGGGCACCCTGCGGCCTGGTGGTCACCACTGAGACGGGGATGATCGTTAAGGCCAACCAGACCTTCTGCAAATGGTTGGGCTACGCGCCCGAGGACCTGACGCAGTGCAGGTTTCAGGAGCTGTTGACCATGGGCGGACGCATCTTCCATCAGACCCATTGGGCGCCACTGATGAAAATGCAGGGTTCGGTGGCCGAGGTGAAGCTCGAGGTTCGGCACCGCGCCGGTCACGTCATCACCATGTTGCTCAATGGCGTGCGCCGTCAATATGCCCACGGCGTGTTCCACGAACTGGCGCTGTTCGGCACCATCGAGCGTGATCGCTACGAGCGTGAATTGCTTACCGCCCGGCGCCGAGCAGAGCAATTGCTGGCGCAGACTATTGAGGCCGAAGCTGCATTGCAGCAGGCCAAGGCTGAACTGGCCGACGCCTACCAGAGCGCCCAACGACGTGCAGCCTTTGCCGAGCAGATGGTCGCCATCGCCAGCCATGACCTGAAAAACCCGCTAACCGCCATCAAGATGGCTACGCAGTTGCTCGAACGCGGTGAGCACAGGGACAAGGAAAGACGCCTGCTGGGCAGTATCAGCCATTCCTCGGAACGCGCCAGGCGCATGATCGCTGACCTGCTCGACTTTGCCTCGGTCAGAATTGGCCAAGGCATTACCATCCGCCGCCAACCGATAGACCTGTGCTCAACGGTCGATCAGAGCGTAAACGAATTGAGAGTCGCCTTCGCCCAGGCGCGCATTCGTCACCTTTGCAAAGGCAAAGGGCAACTTGCACTGGACCCGGATCGCGTGCAGCAGATGATTGGCAATCTGGTGGCCAACAGCGTGGCCTATGGTGACCTCGCTCACCCCGTTACCATTACCACTGACCTTCATGAGCATGGCGCCGTGGTCAGCGTACACAACCATGGCCCTTGCATTCCCGACACCTTGCTTACGTCCCTGTTTGCGCCGATGACCCGGGGCACGGACCGTGCCGACTCGGTACGCTCTGTCGGGTTGGGGTTGTTTATCGTGAGCGAGATCACCCTGGCCCATGGTGGCGATATCACCGTCGATTCGGACGCCGCACTCGGTACCACCTTCACGATACGCCTGCCGTTACTGGCAGCTTGAACAAGGACGCTCCGGCATCCACCGGTCGAGCTTTCGACCTGAACTTTTGCTTACCTTGTGGTTTCACCTGCATAGCACAACCGCCTTCGCAGGAGTTGAACCATGAGAGCATTGACGTACCACGGTGCACAGGATGTAAGGGTCGACACGGTTCCGGACCCCATCCTGCAAGAGGCTGACGACATCATTCTGAGAGTCACGGCTACCGCGATCTGCGGGTCTGACCTGCATCTGTATCACGGCAAAATCCCACAAACCGAACACGGCGACATTTTTGGCCACGAGTTCATGGGGGTCGTCGAGGACGTCGGCCGCGCGGTGACCAATGTACAAGTTGGCGACCGCGTGGTGATTCCGTTCGTGATCGCCTGCGGCGGCTGCTTCTTCTGCCAGCACGACTTGTTTGCCGCCTGCGAGACGACCAATACCGGCCGCGGCGCCATCATCAACAAGAAAGTCATTCCACCCGGTGCAGCGTTGTTCGGCTACAGCCATTTGTATGGTGGCATCCCGGGTGGCCAGGCGGACTATGTACGGGTACCCAAGGCCAATGTGGGCCCCTTCAAGGTGCCGACCTCGCTGTCCGACGACAAGGTGCTGTTCTTGTCGGATATTCTGCCCACCGCCTGGCAGGCGGTGACCAACGCGCAAGTGGGCCAGGGATCGACAGTAGCTATCTACGGTGCGGGCCCCGTCGGCCTGTTGAGCGCGGCCTGCGCCCGCATGCTGGGCGCTCAAAAAATTTTCCTGGTCGATGACAACGACTACCGCCTGACGTTTGCCCGTGACGCCTATGGGGTAGTGCCAATCAATTTCGAGCAGGACGATGACCCTGCCGACAGCATCATTCGGCTGACCCCAGGCATGCGCGGCGTCGATGCCGTCATTGATGCAGTGGGCTTCGAGGCCAAGGGCAGCACCACCGAAACCGTCATGACAGCCCTCAAGATCGAAGGCAGCAGTGGCAAGGCGTTGCGTCAATGCATTGCTGCCGTGCGGCGCGGCGGCGTTGTCAGCGTCCCTGGTGTGTATGCCGGGTTCATTCATGGTTTTCTCTTCGGCGACGCCTTCGACAAGGGCCTGACCTTCAAGATGGGCCAGACCCATGTGCAGAAGTTCTTGCCAGAACTGCTCGAGCACATCGAGGCCGGTCGGCTGCAACCTGAATTGATCGTGACGCATCGGTTGGCGCTCGAGGAAGCGGCGATGGGCTACAAGATGTTCGATCAGAAAAAGGATGATTGCCGCAAGGTGATTATGGTTCCCGGTGCGGCAGCGGGAACATTGGCGCCTGAAGTAGCGATCTGAGCGGTACCGAGCCTTGTCAGGGCCTGGCCCACTGCCAGTGGGCCAGGCCAGATTTCAAGGGTGCATCAGGGTGATCAGGGCCTTGACCAGCGTCTGTTGATCGAATGGCTTGCTCAGCACCATGCCGCCGTGGGCAGGCCAGCTCTGCTGCCCAGGCGCGGGCGGTGCGTATCCCGTGATGAACAACACCGGTAGCCGCGGCCGTGTTCCCCTGGCAACGTCCACCATCTTCCTGCCGTCCAGCCCGCCAGGCAGCCCGACATCGGTGATCAACAGGTCGATTCGAGTGTCCGAGCGCAGCAATTGCAAGCCCGCCAGGCTGTCGGCTGCTTCGATGACGACATAGCCCATACCACTGAGCGTTTCACTGACATACAGGCGCACCGACGCTTCATCGTCCACCACCAATACCGTTTCACCCGGCCGCGCCTGGTGACTCACTACGGGGGTAACGCTGTCGCTGACCACTCGGGCAGGCCCACCGTGACTTGGTAATTGCACAAACACCCGAGTTCCTTGCCCTGGTGCCGAATCGATATGCACATGCCCGCCGGTCTGGCGGGCGAAGCCGTACACCATCGAGAGGCCCAAGCCTGTCCCCGCACCCAGCGGCTTGGTGGTGAAGAATGGCTCGAACGCCCTGGAGAGGGTCGCGGCGTCCATACCAATGCCCTCATCCGTGACGCATATGCTCAGGTAATCGCCCGAAGCGATCTCCGGGTCCGCATCACCGTCGATGCGTTGGTCTGCGGTCTGAATGCAAATCCGGCCATTCCCCTCCATGGCATCGCGCGCATTGATGCATAGGTTCAGCAATGCGTTCTCAAGCTGTGCTGGATCGACCAGACAAGTGTGCAATGAAGCGGACAACTGAACCTCAAGCTTCACACAGGGGCCTACCGTGCGGCGCACGAGCTCAGCCATGCCATCGATCAGCGCATGCACATCGGTCTGCACAGGCACTAGGGTTTGGCGCCTGGCGAACGCCAGAAGTCGATGGGTCAACGCGGCGGCCTTGCGTGTAGCACCGTAGGCCACGGTCATGTAGCGTTCCACGTCCTCAAGACGGCCCTGGGCCAGGCGAGACCTGATCAGGTCCAGACTGCCGGAAATGCCCGCCAACAAATTGTTGAAGTCATGGGCAATGCCCCCAGTCAATTGCCCGACGGCTTCCATTTTCTGGGCCTGATGCAAAGCGGCTTCGGCCTCCTCTCGCTCGGCCACTGCCTGGGCAATACGCGCCTCGAGCGTTCGGTTGAGCTCGAGGAGTTGCTCCTCTACCTGCCGGCGAGCGGTGACGTCGATGGAAGATCCAACCAGGCCGATCACCTCCCCCTCGTCGCTGAACAGGGGCGCCTTGACCGATAGCCAATACGTGGCCGAGCCGTCTGGCATGTCCACCCGCTCTTCGACCTGGACGGCCGTCCCGCCGGCCATCACACGCTGATCGGTTTCCATCACCTGCCTGGCCTGATCCTTATCCTCAAGAAACTCAAGGTCGGTCTTGCCCAGGTAAAACTCAGGCGGCTTGCCGATCAGCTGCGTGGCGCCATGGTTGGCCACCAGCATGCGCCCGTTCAGGTCCTTGGCATACACCACGCCGGGGACCGCGGCGGTGAAGGTACGCAGCAACGCGGACATACGGTCGCGTTCGGCCTGGGCCTTGCGACGCGACTCGATGTTCATCAGCACGCCCGGAAAGCGCACCGCAACGCCCTGCTCATCGACTTCGACCCGACCGTTGGCTTCAACCCAGCGATAGCAGCCGTCGTCCTGGCGGACCCGGTATTCACACCTAAACGGGCCGCCCAGGGCCATGGCCGCCTGTATGGCTTGCGCGACGCGTTCACGGTCATCGGGATAGATGGAGGCAAATGCTTCCGCCAGAGGCATTCCCGTCAGGCATCTGGCCAGCGGCAAGCCAAACGAATGCGAGAATCGCTCATCGGCCGTTACCCTGTCATTGGGTATATCCCACACCCATGTGCCGATAATCGCACCCGCATCCAGCGCAAGCTGCAACCGTTCTGCGGTTAGCGCGGCATCATCCTGGCCACTGGCAGCGACACCAGCGGTACGTTGATTCATCGATCGACCTCGAACTTCCTGAAAACAAGCATCGGCTACAGGCACGCTACTTTGCGCAAAAGGCGCCTATGATGAGCCTCATGCCCAAGAGTTTAAAGGTCTGGTCTTCACGCCAATTGAATAAAGATGGCGTATGACCCGAGCAATACCCAGCATACGAGGAAAATCCAGGGTGTACGCAGCGAGAACAGCAAGGACTTGCGATGGCCGGCCTGGGAAGTTTCGGTCTCGCTAAATAATGGCGATTCGTCATAAGCCAGACCCATCATGGGTTCGCTTCGCAGCAGGTGACTTTGCTTGAGCTGCCAATGCTCGATGATCTTGTAGGCAGCGTGAATACCTGGCCAGGCGTTCAGTGAACTGAGCACGCCAAGCAGCGCCAAAAAGGGCGGCACCACCAGCGTGAACATTTCGCCCCAGCTCTGATTGGTATTGCCCATGGCTGAGGCATACGCAATGACTAAAAAGGACTGGGCGGCCAGGTAAGCATCCGTACGGTTAGCAAGGATACTCGTCTCGTACTGGATTTCCTGTCGGTAGAAGTCCAACCGCTCCTTGGGCGAGCCGAACATGCGAGCATTATGCTCCTGAATTTCGTGCTCTGGGGTGGCTGGGGTGATAATACGTGGCACAGTACGACTCCTAAAAACTATCCATGGCCAGGGTGAGTGCCCACGCACATGTCAACAGCATTGGCTGCCGTAGACATGGCGCGATGTAGCAAAGCTGGCTGAACATTGGTTTACGGCTTGTGCGCAGGCACATCCCTGGCGGTCTTCTGCGCCGTAGTGTCCTGCTCGGTGCCCGTAGACCCGTCTGGGCGCTGAGCGTCGTTGTCTCGCTCTTTTTCGCCCATGGTGCGCGCTTGCTCCACGCGCTTGGCGTCCTGCTCATTCGATGTGCTCATGAAGACACCTCAGCCTTTGCTGTGTTCAGGGGAAGAGGGTCCAGTACCGCGCTTGATGCCACGCGGTCCCCAGATACCCCAGATCGCCAGACCCGCCACAGGCAGCGCCAGGAGCACCAGGGCCCAGGCGGCCTTTGTGGCATCGGTCTTGTCGCTACGAAACACACTGACAATGGCCCACAGGTCCACCAGTAGGATCAGGACCGCCACGGCGGTCCAGAAGTACGTCACAGGCTCGTTCATCACCGCTCTCCCTTTTGATCGGTTTCTCAACCTTCTTTAAAAAGGAAGCCTGGAAGTCCCGCTAAGTTCAGCTCGATTGCTGCACGATGGACGGGCGGACGCACTTGCAGTGAACCAACAGCGTAGCGCTCGCGTCCACTGCAAAATGCT
The DNA here is from genome assembly GCF_046231935.1 of Pseudomonas sp. KCJK9111. Lineage (NCBI taxonomy): Bacteria > Pseudomonadati > Pseudomonadota > Gammaproteobacteria > Pseudomonadales > Pseudomonadaceae > Pseudomonas > Pseudomonas sp. KCJK9111. The sequence goes on from NZ_JBJJMO010000021.1 coordinate 51,256, forward strand.
GCGCGAGTTACAGGTATGGCCATCGACGCGATTGAGTCCGTCTTCGAGTACTTGAAAAAACATGACCTTGTTTTGACCACTGCCGAATCCTGCACCGCAGGCGCCATGGTAGCGGCCCTGGCCGCCCTGCCAGGCACCGCCGAGGTGCTTGAAAGCGGCTATGTCGTTTACTCCCCCAATGCCAAACAGCGCTTGCTGGGCGTTAGCCCCGTGACCATCGAGCGCTACGGCCTGACCAGCGAGGCGGTTGCCTGGGAAATGGCATTAGGCGCATTGAAAGACAGCGACGCGACCGTCGCCATTGCCACCACAGGGGTCGCAGGACCTGCCGCGCAAGGCAAAACCCCGCCCGGTACGCTGTGTTTTGCCTGGGCGTTCGCCGGAGAGCCGCTTGCCGTTTTCACCGCCACCCAACGCTTTTTTGGCGAGCGTGACGAGGTGATGCGCCAGGGGGCGGCCTATGGACTGTCGCAACTGGCGCATTATCACCAACGTTGGCTACGCGGCGAACGGGCCTGATCACACCTCGATGAACGAGTATCCGATGACTTCCAAGCATTACCCAGCACCCGAAGGCGCCTTTGCCCATCACCGCTTTGGGCGCGCCGGACGCTTCAAATGGCTTGCACTTTTACTGCCACTGGGCTTGGCGATCGCCATGGTGCCTGCCAGCCCTTGGTTGATTGATGCCAGGACAACCAGTGCTGATGGCAAGGTACAGGTGCACTACAAGCGACTGGGTCGCAGCGCAAGCCCTGTCGAGCTATCGATCAGCGTGAAGGGAGCGCCGAGCAGGCCGGTTTGGGTCCAACTCGGCGGGAGCATGCTTCAGGAAGCCAGCATCGAAACCGTGCAACCGCAGCCGCTGCGCACTCAAACCCAAGGTAAGGCGATGCTCATTGAAGTGGCGACCGACAAGGCAGGAATGGCCACTGTTCACCTGACCGTGCGCAATGACGCACCTGGGCAGGTTACAGGCCACGTGAGAGCCGGCGCCAACAGCGCCGTGCGACTGTCGACATTCTTGTACCCGTAGCCCTGTACGGTTGAGTACAGACGCTTGGACACGCCGGGGCATATGCCACCGGCGTGCAGCTCATCGAATTCAGGACTTGTCAGTGGCAACCGCAAATTTCTTCATGTCCACCGCAGGCGCGACGAACTCAGGGCCTTTGCCCGAGACTCGCCACCGCACGTTGGTCAACCCATAACGCTCGGCCATGGGACGGCTGACTTTCTTGATCTTGTGCTGACCGAACCGCGGGATGATGCCGACACCTGCATCGCAGCTAGCCCAGTGCCAGGCCTCGGCATTGTCCATGCGTTCCAGTCGAATGATGAAAGTCCTGAATTCTCCGTGTAGCTCGTACTCGATTACATACAGTTGTTGTCCTGCCATTGGACTCTCCTCCATCAAACTCAGCCTAATGGAGCCAAAGGCGTAACAAAAGATTCCATTTATTTTGACCCGACAGTCATCCTCATGCCGTTGCCCACGTGATGACGAACTGTTCTCGCTTCGCTTCAGTCACATCAGTACCAATGGTGCAGGAGCTGCAATGTGGAAGACGTATCTGAAAGCCCGCGGCAATGTGCCGAGCCCAAACGGGACACCGGTGGATGGCTGGCGCTGGAGCAGTATGCAGCCCTTGGCGATGGGCGCTCGGTAGCGCTGGTAGGCCTGGACGGCTCCATCGACTGGTGGTGCGTGCCGCACATGGATTCGCCCCCTCTGTTCGATCGACTGCTCTCGCCCAGGACCGGCGGTTTCTTCGCCATCACCCCGACCCAGCCCTATCAGGCAAAGCGTCGCTATCGCCCCGGCAGCAACGTGGTGGAGACCGAGTACATCACTGCAACCGGCCGGGCGCGGTTGACCGAATCGCTGAACAGTGGGCCTGCCGGGCGCCTACCTTGGGCGGAACTGGCCCGCCGTATCGAGGGCATCGAAGGGTCGATCACATTCGAAATCGCCATCGATTTCGGCACCCAGGCCGACACGGTGAGCCCGTACCTGACGCCCAACGACAACGGCTGCGTTTTTCACGCGGGCCATATTCTCGGGATGTTCCTGCATGACCAACAGCTCAGCGTGCGGCGCAAGGACGACATGGGCGTGCGCGCCACACTCGACACCTCGGCCGGGCAACGTACCGTCGCGGCCTTGATCGCGGGGCACGACGAGCCCTTGGTGGTGCCGCCACTCAGCTTGATCGATGACCGAATCGACGGCTCTGATCGTGAATGGCGGCAGTGGTCGCAAAGCCTCATCTATGAAGGCCCCTACCAGTCAGTGGTGGTACGCAACGCGCTGGCGCTCAAACTGCTGCTGTCATCGCCCAGCGGTTCGATCATGGCAGCTGCCACCACCTCCCTGCCAGAGCGCATCGGCGGCACCAAGAACTATGACTACCGCTTCGCATGGGTGCGCGATGCCGGGTATACCATTGAAGCCTTCCTCGGCATTGGCGCTCAGCCTGAAGCCAAGGCGGCATTTACCTGGTTGCTGCGCAGGCTGGCCGAGCATGGCGCGCAGGTCTTCTACACCCTGGACGGGGCCATGGGCGAATGCACACGCGCCATCGACCTGCCGGGCTACAAGCAATCCCCGCCCGTAGTGGGCAATGATGCCCGCGACCAGTTACAGCACGGCGTATTCGGCGACATATTCGAGACCGCCCGTTGCTTCATCGACACCGGCAACATCCTGGACGGCAGCAGTGCGATGCTGCTGTCACGCCTGGCAGATCAATGTGCCGACCAGTGGCGCCAGCCGGATGCCGGTATCTGGGAGCTGCCAGAAACGCGGCACTACACCTTGTCGAAGATCAGCTGCTGGCAGGCCCTGAGCCGGGCCATCGAACTGGCCGACGGCGGGCATCTGCCCACTACCTGCCGGCAGCGCTGGGCGCGCGAGCGTGACCGTGTTTTCGAGTGGATCGAAACCCACTGCTGGCATGAGGCCCGCCAGGCGTATGTGTTCTACCCAGGCAGCGACCGGCTGGACGCAGGCATCGCCCTGGCGGTGCGCTTCGGCTATCCGGCCCCCGAGCGGCTGCAGAGCACCCTGGACGCTGTGCAGCACAGCCTGTCGGCAGGACCCTTCCACTATCGCTACAGCGGTGCGGTCGAGGAGGAAGGTTGCTTCCTGGCGTGCACGTTCTGGCTGGTGGAAGCCTGGGTACTGCTCGGTCAGCACGACCGCGCGCAGCACGCCTATGAAGCTGCCCTGCAAGGCCTCGATCATGGCGAAGGTATCTATTCGGAGATGGTCGACCCTGACACCGCAGAGTACCTGGGCAACCTGCCGCAAGGCCTCACGCACCTGGCGGCGCTACGCGCAGCGTTGGCACTGGGTGGTCGCGCACCGTGTCGATGAGGGGACACGCCAGGCACGTCATCTGTGCAGCGGAACTGATGGCCTGGCGCTTGACTCAACCCATGGCAACTGTGATTACAACAACCTGCAGAGGTGATCCATGAACGCCATCGAATTGCTGACCCAGGACCATCAGTTGGTCAAGAAACTGCTTGAAGATCTGTCTTCGACAACAGAGCGCGCAGTGAAAAAGCGTGCCGACCTGCTGGAACGCATCAAGCAGGAAGTCACCATTCATACCGCCCTGGAAGAGGAAATCCTTTACCCAGCCATCAAAGAAGCTGGTGGTAAGGAAGAGGAAAAGATGTACTACGAGGCCAAGGAAGAGCACCGTACCGTCGATTCACTGGTGCTGCCTGACCTTGAAGGCACAGAGACCGGCACGGTCGAGTTCGCAGGGCGGGTCAAGGTGATGAAAGAGTTGTTGGAGCACCACATCGAGGAGGAAGAAAGCGAGCTGTTCCCCACGGCACGCAAGCTGCTGGGTAAGCAGCAACTCGAGGAGATGGGCCAGGCGATGATGGCGCAGAAGAAATTGCTCAAGGGCAAGTCGGAACAGCGTGCCGCGTGATCAAACCTGCGCGCCCTCAGGGGCGCGCAGCTCGCCCGTTATTCTGCCGGCGACTCGGCATCAACCATCGGCGGTACTGGGGCCAGGGCAAAAGCCCTGCGCTGCTCGGATCGACGCGCGAACGGCCGAGCGGGCAGTGGTTCGAGTCGTTGCGGTGTACCGGTTTCAAGCGCTCGCTTGATTGCCTCGACTACCCGTACATCACGCCACCCCTCTTCCCCATCGGGTTCGGGCGCGACGTTGTTGAGGATGCAATCGGAGAAATAGGCCGTTTCCCCAGCAAATTGGTCCACCACAGGGTTGACGTGCACTCGCGTCTCGCCATCGATGGTGGCCCTGTAGCTGATCGCTACCCCTTCCCCATAACCGAAGCACGGCGAAGCCTCGATCTCGCCCTTGGTGCCCAATAGCTGGAACCGCTCGGTAGACGGCAAGGTATAGCTGACGGTGAACTGCGCCAGCCGCTCGTCTTCGAAGCGCAGGCTCACGGTGACAGTATCCCAGGTATCCATGGTGCTGCCCGGCGAGCGAACCCCCATGGCCGAGACTTCAATGGGTTCGGCGTTGAACAACTGGCGGACCATGTTCAGGGGATAGGGGCCCATGTCCGGTACCGGCCCGGCCTCGAAACCATTCTGGGCCCGGTGGTTATTGGGTTTGACCCGCTGCGTGAAGATGGATGTGAACAACCTGGGATCACCGAAATCGCCCTTGTGCACGCGCTCGATCATGTCCAGCGTGCCCGGCTCGCAGTGCAGGCGGTAGGCAACCATCAGCTTGGCACCCGTGCGTTTCGAAACCTCGATCATGGCTTTGCAATCGGCTTCGCTGATGCCCATGGGCTTTTCGAGCAACACATGGATACCGGCTTCGAGGGCCGGCACTACGAACTCACGGTGACGGAAATTGGGCGTTGCAATGTACAGTGCGTCAACCTCCCGCGCAGCGAGCATCTGAGCATACTGGTCGTAGTGGTAGGTTCGCAGGGCATAACGCTCGCCCAACTGCCGGGCTTTTTCCTCATCTCCGGTGACCAGGACGGTAATTTCCGAATTGTCGGTTTGCCCGATACCGGGCATGAACGCACCCTGGGAAATCGAACCGCCGGCCACTACACCATAACGGACCTTGCGTGCTGTGCTGGGCATGACACCCCTCCTCTAGAACATGATTCAAAGCAATACCTCTGAAGTGGGCAAGCCGAGGCCGGGTGAGGTTCAAAAAAAACGTTGGCGCACGCGCTGTCATCGCAAGGCGTGTCTGGGAAAGAGGATCGATCTGAACCCGGCTTCGACTGGCCGGTCCCACGAACAAACCAGGACCGAGGACCGTTCGATGGAGGCTTGGATCGATTGGCTGGAATGGCCGGCCATGGTGTTGACGGTAGTGGCAGCATGGTGCATAGGCTCGCGGCGACCCGCCCGACGCAAGGTCGGCTTCTGCTGCTTCATTGCAAGCAACCTGTTATGGGCGGCCTGGGGTTGGCAAGCCGAGGCTTGGGCGCTAATCATTCTGCAGTTCACGCTGTGTGCCATGAACCTGCGGGGATGGAAGAAGAATACGATGATGGAGCCGGGTTGACGTGGGGCTGCTCAGGGTCTGCTCAATGCAACGCGTTGCCAAGGATGAGCGGGCTTGCCAGAGCGCCAGACCTGCCCGACAACTCAAGGTGCGAGGCTGCAATATCAGGGCGGAGCTCAAATCTTGGGGCCGCTTTGCGGCCCATCGCAGCAATAAGTCGCTGGCTTGAATTTCAGGAAAGCACAGCGCATGCAGCAAAACGACCCCATCGCTTAACGATTCAAGCGCTTCTCCACGTTTTCAGTCTGCTGCTCGATCGCCCGGGTCTGCTCCTCCATCTCCTTGATGGAAGTCGGGGTGATAGCCTTGTCGATGGCCTCGGTGGCCGGATCAGGGCGTTCCAACACAGGATCAGGTGACTGCTCGCCTTTTTGCGCTTCCTCTGAGGAAATCGGACGCGGAACTTTGTCGCCGGTGTGGGTGTGAGTGTCTTTCATGAGCATCTCCAACGTGAACAGGGTGTCTTTATGAGCAGAGCGCAACGCTGGGGAAAAGTTTGATCCGCTTCGCTCAGCACGGGTTTTCCCACTGACCAAACCGGCAAGAATACGATTCTTCGAATCGGCGGCGATAGGTAGTAAGAAAATCTGCGCAGCGTTTCGCGCCACATCGCTCTCAGAGAGGGAACG
>NZ_JBJJMO010000022.1:0-55445 GCF_046231935.1 Pseudomonas sp. KCJK9111
TGTGATAAGCATTTATAAAGCTTTGCAACGTACAAACCTTGCAGAGCCTTAGGGTATACTCTCTCCCTCACGTTTCCGTGAGTGCTAATTCAGAAATTTATGGATTTGCACGGTGTCTATTCGCTCTGTCAGAATCTCAAGGTAGAAATCTCTCGTGAAGATCTTAGTAACAGGTGGTGCCGGCTTCATCGGCTCGGCAGTCGTGCGGCACATCATCTCCAACACCACGGACTCAGTCGTCAACGTCGACAAACTCACGTACGCGGGCAATCTCGAATCGCTCCAGTCAGTCGACCAGAGCGACCGTTACGCTTTCGAACGCGTCGATATCTGCGATCGTGACGCCCTAGACCGCGTGTTCCGTGAACACCAGCCTGATGCCGTCATGCACCTCGCTGCTGAGTCGCACGTTGACCGTTCGATCAGCGGCCCCTCCGAGTTTATCCAGACAAACATCATCGGCACCTACGCGCTGCTGGAAGCAGCACGTGGCTACTGGAGCTTGCTGGACGAGAACCGCAAGGCTGCCTTCCGCTTCCATCACATCTCCACCGATGAAGTCTATGGCGACCTGGAGGGGCCAGAGGATCTGTTCACTGAGACGACCCCTTACCAGCCAAGCTCACCCTACTCCGCCAGCAAGGCTAGCTCGGATCATCTGGTACGCGCCTGGGCGCGCACCTATGGGCTGCCCACGCTGGTGACCAACTGCTCCAACAACTATGGCCCGTTCCACTTTCCAGAGAAGCTGATCCCACTGGTCATCCTCAACGCCTTGGAAGGCAAACCCCTGCCGATCTACGGCAAAGGCGACCAGATCCGTGATTGGTTATACGTCGAGGACCACGCTCGCGCGCTCTATAAGGTGGTCACAGAAGGTGAAGTAGGCGAAACCTACAACATCGGCGGCCACAACGAAAAGCAGAACATCGAAGTGGTACGGACCGTCTGTGCACTGCTCGACGAGCTGCAGCCTGACTCCAAATTCCGCCCTCACGTCAACCTGCTGACCTACGTGCAAGACCGCCCAGGTCACGATCTGCGCTATGCGATCGACGCCAGCAAGATCCAGCGTGAACTGGGCTGGACACCGGAAGAAACCTTCGAGTCTGGCATCCGCAAGACCGTGCAGTGGTACCTGGACAACCCTGAGTGGGTTGCCCACGTGAAAAGCGGCAGCTACCAGCAGTGGATCGACAGCAACTACGCCAAGCGCACGGACAAAGCATGAAAATCCTGCTGCTCGGTAAAAATGGCCAAGTGGGTTGGGAGCTGCAACGGGCGCTGAGCGTGCTCGGTCAAGTCGTGGCGCTCGATCGTCATCATGCGGCTACGGACTATGGTGATCTGGCAGGTGATTTGTCAGATCTTGACGGTCTTCGGGATGCCATCCGCGCTGTTTCGCCTCAGGTCATCGTCAACGCGGCTGCCTATACAGCCGTCGACAAGGCCGAAAGCGAGCGAGAGATGGCCCACACCGTCAATGCGCTGGCTAGCCAGGTTATGGCCGAAGAAGCCAAGCGCCTCGATTCCTGGTTGGTTCACTACTCCACTGACTACGTTTTCGACGGTACAGGCTCCGCGCAGTGGAAGGAGACCGACGACGTTTCGCCGGTCAACCACTATGGTGCGACCAAACTCGAAGGCGAACGACTGATCCAGGCGTCGGGCTGCAAGTACCTGATTTTCCGCACCAGCTGGGTGTATGCCGCGCGGGGTAACAACTTCGCTAGGACCATGCTGCGCCTGGCCAAAGATCGCTCGACGCTCAACGTCATCGCCGATCAGGTCGGGGTGCCGACAGGGGCTGATCTGCTTGCAGATGTGGCGGTGGCTGCGCTTCAGCAAGCCCAGCATAAGCCTGAGTTGCGTGGTATCTACCATCTGGCGCCTTCGGGCGAGACAACCTGGCACGGTTACGCCAGCTACGTTATTCAGTTTGCTCGGAAACATGGCGAAGCGCTTGCGGTCGAAGCCGTGAATCCGATCGCCACGACCGAGTATCCTACCCCGGCCAGTCGCCCATTGAATTCCCGCTTGGATACCGCCAAGCTACGTCACTCGTTCGCACTGCACCTGCCTGACTGGCAATGTGGTGTCACCCGTATGCTCATGGAAGTACTGAATAAATGAACGCAACCAATCGTAAAGGGATCATTTTGGCGGGTGGCTCAGGCACTCGTCTTCACCCCGCCACCCTCTCGGTTTCCAAGCAACTGCTGCCAGTTTATGACAAACCGATGATCTACTACCCGCTGAGCACGCTGCTGCTCGCCGGCATTCGGGATATCCTGATTATCTCGACACCGCAGGACACCCCGCGTTTTGAGCAGTTGCTGGGGAACGGTCACCAGTGGGGCATCAATCTGTCATACGCTGTTCAACCTAGCCCCGATGGGCTGGCACAGGCGTTCACCATTGGTGCTGATTTCATCGGCAACAACCCTTCTGCGCTCGTGCTTGGCGACAACATCTTCTACGGTCACGACTTCCAGTCGCTTCTGCTCAGTGCAGACAAGCGCTCGTCCGGCGCGTCGGTGTTCGCATACCATGTGCACGACCCTGAGCGCTACGGCGTCGCCGAATTCGACGACAGCGGTCGCGTGCTCTCGTTGGAAGAGAAACCGGCGGTTCCTAAATCGAGCTATGCCGTGACAGGGCTGTACTTCTATGACAATCAAGTGGTCGACTTGGCCCGCGAGCTCAAGCCTTCGGTGCGCGGCGAGCTGGAAATCACTGACCTGAACAACCTTTACCTGCAGCAGCAGCAACTCCAGGTCGAAATTATGGGCCGTGGTTACGCGTGGTTGGACACCGGTACCCATGACAGCCTGCTCGAGGCCAGCCAGTACATCGCAACCATGGAGCGCCGTCAGGGGCTGAAGGTCGCCTGCCCTGAAGAAATCTGCTACCGCGCTGGCTGGATCACGGCCGAGCAAGTAGAGCGTCTAGCGCAGCCCATGCTGAAGAATGGCTACGGCAAGTATCTGCAAAATCTGCTGAAAGAAAAGGTGTTCTGATGCAGGCCGTCCGCTTGGCTATCCCCGATGTCTTGCTGCTCACCCCGAAAGTTTTCGGCGACGACCGCGGCTTCTTCTACGAAAGCTTCAACGCCCGTGCCTTCGAAGCCGCCACCGACCTGAACCCGGACTTCGTGCAGGACAACCACTCTCGCTCGGTCAAGGGCGTACTGCGTGGCCTGCACTACCAATTGGCACCCCACGCCCAGGGCAAGCTCGTGCGCGTGGTCCAGGGCGAAGTCTTCGACGTGGCGGTGGACATCCGTCGTGCCTCGCCGACCTTCGGTCAATGGGTCGGGGCCGTGCTGTCCGCCGAGAACAAGAACCAGCTGTGGATCCCGCCAGGGTTCGCGCACGGTTTCGTCACCCTGAGCGACACCGCCGAGTTCCTCTACAAGACGACGGACGTCTACTCGCCCGAGTGCGAACGCTGCATCGCCTGGGATGATCCGACCCTCGCCATCGAGTGGCCCATCGATTACGCACCCAGCCTGTCCGGCAAGGACCAGTTGGGCGTGGCGTTGACCGACGCCGACGTCTTCGAATGACGGACAGCGAGGCTGTGGCATCTGCCGCAGCCCCGCTTCGTCGACCGCGCTCCGTTTATCACGCCTTTCGATAGGGATAAGGCGCATTGACAGGGTCTTGCGCAGGGTCCAGCATTTCCCCCTTTGTCCCCGCCAGTGATCCCGCACATGCCCGCTGCATCCCCCTCGCCCGAACGGCTGTATACCCTCGATACCCTGCGCGGCCTCGCTGCGCTCAGTGTGGTGTTCTGGCACTGGCAGCACTTCTTCTTCGTCGGTGATAGCCCGGCCGCCTTCGAGGTCGCGCGCCAGCCTTTTTTCAGCCTGCTCACACCGTTCTACCAATACGGTGGGCTGGCGGTGCAGCTGTTTTTCTCCATTTCAGGGTTCGTGTTCTTCTGGCTGTTCGGCCAGCGCGTGGCGGCTGGGAGCCTGGGCGTGCGCAGTTTCGTCGTGGACCGCTTCAGCCGCCTTTATCCGTTGCATCTGCTCACGCTAGGTGGGGTTGCCGTGCTCCAGGCGCTTTACTCCACAGGCCATGGCACCTATTTCGTCTACCCCTTCAACGACGCCTACCATGCCGTGCTCAACCTGCTGCTCGCGCCCGCCTGGGGCCTCGAGCGGGGCTGGTCATACAACGCGCCCATCTGGTCGGTCTCGGTCGAGGTCCTGCTGTATGTCCTGTTCTTCATCCTCTGCCTGGCCGGTCGCTGGCGTTGGCTGCTGGCGGCCAGCGCCTGTGGTGCAGGGTTCGCGCTGTATCCAGGCAGCTACAAGATCGGCAGTGGGCTGCTGTGCTTCTTCGCCGGTGGGCTGGCCTATGGCGTGCTCTGGCAACTGCGGCGTAGGTGTGGGTCGGGCCTTGCGTTGCTGGTGTGTGGCTGCATCGCGTCAGGTGCATGGGCCACGCAACTGTGGTTGTGCGAGACGCTCAACGTCTACCTGGTGATGGGACTGTGTTTTCCTGCCACGCTGGCACTGCTGGCGGCGGCCGGGCCGCACTGGCCTGGGCTGTGGCGCCGTACTGGCTGGGTCGGTGATATCAGCTACTCCTCCTACCTGCTGCACTTTCCGTTGCAGATCGTGTTTGCGCTGGCCTTCGACCGTCTGGGCTTCGATCGCGCGGTCTTCTATCAGCCCTGGATGATGCTGGCATTCTTCGTGGTGCTGCTCCCCATGAGCCTGGCCTGCCATCGGTGGGTCGAGCGTCCTGCGCAACGCTGGTTGCGCGGCAGCCGTCTGGCAGATGTTCGACAACCTGGCGAACGGGCCGCAGTATAGCCCTGTGACACCTGACGTTCTCTGGTATCCTCAGGCGTTTTTTTCGGCAGGCTGCACCCCGATGGCAGGCAAGGGCCTGCACCGGGCTGGCATGCGTGCAGACGGCCCAGTGGCGTGCGCGTGATGTCCGTTGTCGTCCCCGAAGGCTTCGACACGGCCTTTGCCTGGTGAGTCATCGACCTCATCCCCTGTCTGTCGGCACATCGCCTCTTCCCGACCCTGAATCGGTGAGGACGACGGCTACAGCCACCCGCGAAGAAAACTGTCAAGCTGCCGGAGTGGACCCGGCAGCCGTTCAGCAGGTGCTGGGCAACCTCGGGCTGAGCGAAGAACCAACGCACTGAAACAGCGTCTCATGGCGCTCCAGTACCTTAAGAAAGGAGATCACATGTTTGGATTATTGAGAGGGCTATTCAGCTATCGCAGCTTTATCGCCACCTCGATCCGCAACGAGTTCGTTTCTCGATTCTCGCGGAGTAGCCTTGGCGGGCTGTGGATGATCATCAACCCCTTGGCGAACGTGCTGATCTACGCGCTGATCCTGTCGAACGTGCTGGCGGCGAAGCTGCCGGGCATCGACAACAAGTATGCGTATGCCCTGTATCTGATGGCCGGCACCCTGGCCTGGAGCCTGTTCTCCGAGATCGTCAACCGCTGCCTGACGCTGTTCATCGAGAACGGCAACCTGATGAAGAAGATGAAGTTTCCCAGGATCACCCTGCCCTTCATCGTCCTGGGTTCGGCGTTGCTCAACAATTTCCTGCTGCTGCTGTCCGTGCTGGGCGTGTTCATCTGCCTTGGCCATCTGCCGACCTGGCAGATGCTGTGGGCGGTGCCCTTGATCCTGACCGTGGCCGCGCTGGCGATGGGCGTGGGCCTGGTACTGGGCGTGCTCAACGTCTTCGTCAGGGACATTGGCCAAGTCGTACCCATCGTGTTGCAGATCCTGTTCTGGTTCACCCCGATCGTGTACCCGATCAACATCATTCCCGACGACCTGCAGTCGCTGATCGGCTACAACCCCATGCTGCCCCTGGTCACCGCCTACCATGACGTGTTCGTCTACGGCCTGTCTCCCGACTTCATGGCGTTGACCAGTACGATTGCGCTGACCCTCGTGCTCCTGGCATTGGGTCTTTACATTTTCCGCCGTGCGGCGCCTGAAATGGTGGATGCCCTATGACCCTGTTGAGCGCCAAAGACCTCGGCAAAGCCTACCGTACCTACCGAAGCGAATGGCAGCGTATCGCACGCTGGCTGGGGATCAGGATCGCCCCGCGCGAAGAGCACTGGGTGCTGCGGCACATCAATTTCGTCATCAACGCTGGCGAAGCGATCGGCATCGTCGGTCAGAACGGCGCCGGCAAATCGACCCTGCTCAAGATGCTGACCGGCACGCTGCAGCCCACCACGGGTGAGGTGAAGGTCAATGGCCGGATCGCGGCCATTCTGGAACTTGGCATGGGGTTCAACCCGGAGCTGACCGGGCGCCAGAACGTCCGTCACGCTGCCGGCCTGATGGGCTTCAATGCCCAGGAGATCGAGGCGTTCATGCCGGAGGTCGAGGCGTTCGCCGAGGTCGGTGAGTACTTCGATCAGGCGGTGCGGACCTATTCCAGCGGCATGCAGATGCGCGTCGCGTTCGCCGTGGCCACGGCACGGCGCCCGGAGATCCTGATCGTCGACGAGGCGCTCTCGGTGGGCGACAGCTATTTCCAGCACAAAAGCTTCGATCGCATCCGTGAATTCCAGGAGCAAGGCACCACGCTGCTGATCGTGTCCCACGACCGCAGCTCGATCCAGGCATTGTGCGATCGCGTGCTACTGATCGAAGGCGGCACCGTGATCAAGGACGGTGCGCCTGAAGAAGTGATGGATTTCTACAACGCCATCATCGCCGAAAAGGAAAACGCCACCGTTCAGGTCCACACGCTGGCCGACGGGACCGTGCAGACTCGCTCGGGCTCGGGTGAGGCGACGATCGAAAGCCTGGCCCTCTACAACGAAGTGGATGCGCCCATCGAATTCGTCAGCGTGGGGCAATTGGTGAACCTGAAGATCAAGGTCAAGGTGAACCAGGCGATCCCCGAACTGGTGGTGGGCTACATGATCAAGGATCGCCTGGGTCAGCCCATCTACGGGACCAACACCCACCATCTGGGCAAGAAGATGGAGCACCTGACTGCCGGCGCCGAGATGGAATACACCTTCACGTTCGAGGCCAACATCGGCGTGGGCTCCTATTCCATCGCAGTAGCGCTTCATACCGCCGATACCCACCTCAGTGCCAATTACGAGTGGCGGGATCTCGCGCTCGTGTTCAACGTCATCAATGCTGACAAGGTGCCCTTCGTGGGTTCGGCATGGATCCAGCCCACCGTGGAGTGCGCCCAATGAGCCAGTTCTATCGCGCTTTCGAAGATGAACACCGTGGTTCCCACGACACCATCAAGCAGCGCCTGCAGGTCTACCTGCCGTTCATCACACCGCTGCTGAAGCTCTACCCCGAGTGCCGGGCGGTCGACGTCGGCTGTGGCCGTGGCGAATGGCTGGAGACGTTGATCGAGAACGGTTTCGACGCCACTGGCGTGGACTTGGATGAAGGCATGCTGGAAGCCTGCCAGGCACGCTCGCTGCCCGCCGAGAAGGCAGAAGCTGTCGCCTACCTGCAATCCCTGCCCAGTGAGAGCCTGACCGTTCTGAGCGGCTTCCACATCGTCGAGCACATTCCGTTCGAGGCCCTAAAGGCATTGGTCAGCGAAGCGAACCGGGTACTGAAACCCGGCGGCTTGTTGATCCTGGAAACGCCGAATGCTGAAAACCTGATCGTCGGGACCCAGAATTTCTATCTGGACCCTACGCACGAGCGGCCGATTCCGCACATGCTGCTGGAATTCTTGGTGAAGTTCTGTGGCTTCCAACGCTCCAAGCTGATGCGTCTGCAAGAAAGCCCAAGGCTGGTCGACTCGCCCTCGCCGACCTTGATGGAGGTGCTCGGCGGCGCCAGCCCCGATTATGCGATCGTCGCTCAGAAAGCACCCGATTACGTCGACCTCTCCGCGTTCGATGCCGTGTTCGAGACCAACTACGGTCTGAGCCTGGCGGACCTGGCGCAACGCTATGAAGCGAGTCTGGCGACCAAGACCGAAGAGCAGCGACAGCGTTGGGATACCGATACTGCAACGCTCAGCCAGCGCCTGGACGCGCTGGAGTACGACAATGCAGGCCTCCATAAGCGGGCGGATTTCGTTGAGCACGAGAACACGGTGCTTCATAACCGTGTGGATTTCGTCGAGCATGAGCATGCGGCGCTGCTCACCCAGATGCATGACCTGAAGGTCTCGGTGTCGGACCTGCGATTCGATGAGCTCAAGCTGGCCAACGAAGCGCTCCAGCGCTCGTTGGACGAGTCCCTGAAGAATGCCCACCACTGGTATACCGAAGCGGTTGCTCATCAGCAGCATATCGCGGCACTCGGCGACGCCCACGCCCATCAGCATCAGACGGTCAGCGCGCTGACGGACCAGATCCAGCAGCTCAGGAAGAGCACCTCGTGGCGAGTGACAGCTCCAATGCGGCAGGGTGTCATCGTCACTAGGAAGTTGGTTTCCTCACCGAGACAGACGTCCAGGCACCTCGCTCGTACAGCAGTAAAAAAGATCCTGGACCGGCCAAGGCTTCGCACGCTCATCAAGAAGGTCCTGGTGCGCCATCCGCCGACCTACGCCCGCCTGCAAAAGCTGGCGGCGCGTTTGCGCGCCGCACCGGCCGCGCCCTTCCAGGGCGTGCCTTCCACGGCACCCCAGGCCTCTACGACAGCCGAGTCGGGTCATGCGCCGGCAGCGCCGGCCCATCTCTCCGCGAATGCCAAGGCGATCTACTTGCGGTTGAACAGAAACGAACCACGTAAGGATGTGAAGTGATGCGCGTAGTCATTGACCTGCAGGGCGCTCAAGCCGAGAACAGAAATCGGGGCATCGGGCGTTACGCGCTTTCCTTCACCAAAGCCTTCATCCAGAACGCCGGCGACATCGAAGTGTTCATCGTGCTCAATGGCCTGTTCGGCGAGTCGATCAATGCGATCCGCGACGAGCTGCACGGTGTGCTGCCTGAATGTCGGATTAGGGTATGGACACCGTGCAGCAAAGTCAGCGCCTTGCCGCCCGAGCACCGCTGGAGTACAGAGGCATCGGAGCGGGTGCGGGAGGCCTTCATCGGCGAGCTACATCCAGATCTGGTGCTGGTCACCAGCCTGTTCGAAGGCCTGGTGGACGACGCCGTGACCAGCATCAAGGCGCTGGACTCGACGGTACCGACGACAGCCATCGTGTACGACCTGATTCCGCACATCAACCCTGAGACCTACCTAAGTTCAGCGCCGGTCCGCCAGTGGTACGAAGCGAAGCTCAAGCACCTGCGCCGTGCCGATCTGGTCCTGGCCATTTCGAATTCGTCCCGCTCCGAAGTGATCGATCACTTGGGCTTCCTGCCCGAGCGCGTGGTCAACATCTCGACGGCGATCGACACGAACCACTTCAAGCCCACGCTCGATGATCTGCAGGGTGCAGCGCTCAAGGCTCGCCTGGGTATCGACCGCCCGTTCGTGATGTACACGGGCGGTATCGACCCGCGGAAGAACATCGAAGGGCTGATCAGCGCCTACGCAGCACTCGAGGCACCGCTGCGCCGCGCACACCAGTTGGTCATCGTCTGCAACATCCGTCCTGAGGATCGCTCACGTCTCGAAGGTCTTGCCCTGGCCAACGGTTTGAAGAAAGGCGATGTCTGCTTCACCGGTTTCGTCAGTGAAGAAGACCTGCTCGCGCTCTACAACCTGTGCACGCTGTTCGTTTTCCCGTCCTTGCACGAAGGCTTCGGCCTGCCTGCACTGGAGGCGATGGCCTGCGGCAAGCCTGTGATCGGCTCGAACACCTCCAGCCTGCCCGAAGTCATCGGCAATGCCGAGGCACTCTTCGACCCCTACCAGGTCACGTCCATCACGACGAAGCTCGAAGCGGTACTCGGCGACGAGGCCTTGAGAGCCCAGATGGCGTCGCTGGCGCTCGAGCAGGCGCGTCTGTTCAGCTGGGAGCAGACAGCGGTCACGGCCGTGGAGGCCGTTCACACGCTCCTCGGCGAGCTCACCCGCCGCTCCCATACCCTGCGCTCGACCAGACGTCCTCGTCTGGCATACGTGTCCCCTCTTCCGCCGGCCCGCAGCGGCATCAGCGACTACAGCGCAGAGCTGCTGCCTGAGCTTGCGCAGTACTACGAGATCGATGCCATCGTGGCCCAGGAGTCGGTTTCCAGCTCGGATGCCGGCATCAACTATGCCGTTCGTTCGGTGGCGTGGTTCGAGGAGAATGCGCATCGGTTCGACCGCGTCATCTACCACTTCGGCAACTCCTCCTTCCATGAGCACATGTTTAGGTTGCTGGAGAAGATTCCGGGCACGGTGGTGCTGCACGACTTCTTCCTGTCAGGTGTCGTGGCAGACATCGACGTCAACAAGGGGCAGTCAGGCTTCTGGACAGACGCCCTGTACCATAGCCACGGCTACAAGGCCATCGAGGAGCGCATCAACGGGCTGGACAGCGCCGATGCGGTCTGGAAATACCCGTGCAACCTGCGCGTGCTCCAACAGGCCGAGGGCGTCATCGTTCACTCGAACTATTCGATCCGCTTGACGCACGCCTGGTATGGCGAGCACATCGGCCGCGACTGGAGGGAGATCCCGCTGCTGCGCACGCCGCGGTTCCCCAACGCGCGCAAACGGGCTGCCGCCCGGGACACGCTCGGGTTTGGCGAGCACGATTTCATCGTCTGCAGCTTCGGCCTGCTCGGCCCGTCCAAACTGAACGACCGCCTGCTCGAGGCCTGGCTTGCGTCCGAGTTGTCGAAGGACGAGCGCTGCCACTTGATCTACGTCGGCCAGAACAATGAAGGCCTGTACGGCGAACGCCTGCTCAAGCGCATCAATGGCAGCCACTGCCGCGACCGTATCATGATCACGGGCTGGACCGATGCCGAGCTGTTCAAGGCCTATCTGGACATCGCGGACGCCGCCGTTCAACTGCGCACCTTGTCACGAGGCGAAACGTCGGCAGCCGTGCTGGACTGCCTGAACTACGGCATTCCCACGATCGTCAACGCCAACGGCAGCATGGCTGACATTCCTGAAGCCAGCCTCATCATGCTGCCCGACACGTTCGAGGATGGCGCACTGTCCGAGGCGCTGAACCTGTTACGCAATGACGTCTCCACGCGCGAGCGGTTGAGTGCTCAGGCGCAACGCCTGATTCATACCGACCACGCCCCTCGTGCCTGTGCGGCCCTGTACCGTGATGCGATCGAAGCCTTTCACGAAGACGCCACCCATTCCATCGCCGGGACGATCGAGGCGATCGCAGAGCTGGACAAGGCCCACTTCACGTTCGAGCACTCCGTGGCCCTTGCCCAGTCCATCGACGAAAGCCTCACGCCGCCGATGACGAAGCCACAACTGCTGGTCGATATTTCCGAACTGGTCAACCGGGATGCCAAGAGCGGCATTCAGCGGGTCGTTCGGAACATCCTGGGCATCTGGCTCTCGACGCCTCCTGACGGCTACCGTGTAGAGCCTGTCTATGCGACCGACGACAGCGCAGGTTACCGATACGCGCGGCACTTCACGCTGGGCTTTTTGAACTGCCCTCAGCATCTGCTGCAGGACGAGCCTGTGGTGGTGCGCCAGGGTGACCGTTTCATCGGCCTGGACCTGCAGCCTTCCATCGTGCCGAAACAGCGCCACGCGCTGGCAGAGATGAGGCGTCGGGGTGTGAACGTGCAGTTCGTGGTGTACGACCTGCTGCTGAAGAAGCTCTCGCATTGCTTCGTCGAGGGCGCAGCGGACGCGCTCGACCGTTGGCTGGACGTCGTCTCGCAATCGGATGGCGTCGTCTGCATCTCCAAGGCCGTGGCCGATGAGATGGAAGAATGGGTGGCCGAGCATCGGCCACCCAGCAAGCGTCCATTTTCCATCTCCTGGTTCCACCTGGGCGCCGACATCGTTGCGCCTTCGCAGTCCAAGGCTACCAACGTCATTCCAAAGCAGGTGCTCTCGCAGCTGCAGGCGCGCCCGTCTCTGTTGATGGTAGGTACCCTCGAGCCCAGGAAAGGCCACACCCAGGTATTGGATGCGTTCGAACTGCTCTGGGCCGACCAGAAGGACGCGAACTTGCTCATCGTCGGCAAGCAAGGGTGGATGGTCGAATCGCTCGTGCAGCGCCTGAAGAGTCACCCTGAGCAGGGCAAACGGCTCTTCTGGTTCGAAGGGGTCGACGACGACTATCTGTGCAACCTG
Organism: Pseudomonas sp. KCJK9111; assembly: GCF_046231935.1. Lineage (NCBI taxonomy): Bacteria > Pseudomonadati > Pseudomonadota > Gammaproteobacteria > Pseudomonadales > Pseudomonadaceae > Pseudomonas > Pseudomonas sp. KCJK9111. The sequence goes on from NZ_JBJJMO010000022.1 coordinate 12,171, forward strand.
TATGCACAGGCCGACGCGCTGATCGCCGCTTCGTTGGGTGAAGGCTTCGGCTTGCCACTGATCGAAGCCGCGCAAGCCAACCTGCCGCTCATCGTGAGAGACATCCCCGTGTTCCGCGAGGTTGCAGGCGATCATGCCTTCTATTTTGAAGGCGAGCAGCCAGAGGCGCTTTACGCGTCCCTCGTCACTTGGCTGGATCTGCACAATGCTGGCCGACACCCCTCGTCTACGGCGATGCCATGGATCACTTGGGAACAGAGTGCACAGCAGCTGTCTGCCGCAATCGAGGCAACGGTAAAGTAGCGCCGAAACCGGTGTCTCCCTCCTGGTCCAGGAAGGAGACACCGGGCTCCTTACACCGCTACCTTGACGCTAGCGACAGAAAAGTAGCGCTTTTTCATGTCCAGCGCAGGCTTCTCGACGAAGTGCCACGACGCGGCACCGACCAGCGCGGAGAGCGCCAGCGACAGGAATGTGAAGGCGTACACGTCGGTCAGGTCGGGGAACAGGCTGACCAGCATCTGCTGGATGACGAAACCGTACACATAGATCCCATACGAATAGTCGAACCGGTTCAGAAAGCTCATCTTCTTCGCCAGTACGCAGATCGAGATCAGGCAGTAAGGCCACAGCACCAGATAGAAACCTGCGGAGAAGTGCCAATCACCACCGTTGTTGAAGAAGGCCCATATGATGAGAGCCACGGCCGGTACCGTGATGAACCAAGACATGTAGACCTTGTCCTTCAGGTGCGCCAGCAGCGCGCCGTACAGGAACAGATAGCCCAGCTCGTTGAGGAACAGTTTGGACACGGTGAAGACGTAGCTGTCTCGCATGAAGGTGTCATGCAGGTGCAAGGTCAGCATCACCAGCATGGCCAACAGCACGAACCGCCAGTTGAACGCCTTGGTCCAGGCGAGCACCAGAATACCGAGGTAGCACAGCACTTCCAGGGGCAACGTCCACAGGCAGCCATTGATCACCTGCACGGGGTTTTCAGTGAACACGCCAGGTATGAAGGGGTGCAGGTCGAACAGAGTAGCGTTGCGCAGGTACTGCCAGGTTTCCCCTAGCGCCAGGTACTGCGAGTAGCTGGGCGTGAACAGACCGAGTACCAGCATCGTCACCAGTACAGACACTATCAGGCCGGGGAAAATGCGCGTCACGCGATTAGTGAAGAAGGTGACCAGGCTCTGGCCTCTGAGCATCGACAGCGTTACTAGATACCCGGAGATCACGAAGAAGGCATCGACGCCAATCTTGCTGAAGCCGATCAATCCATTTCGTTCAAAGACGTCACCGTGGTCCAGGCCGAGCACGACGTACGTATGAGTAATGATTACCAACGATGCGGCAATGAGCCTCACCATAGTAAAGCCATTTCTCTTATCAGTAATCACGTTTTCTTCTCCATCGGGAACCCTTAAAGATGCCTACCTGTGGCCATATTTCAACATGTGACCGTCAACACTCAGGCGGGGATCTTTATACGCACTTTGAAAGCGTCGGCCAACTGACGGCCGACGCAGGTTAACTGAGGGCGCTTATGTCCTCGACTAATCTGGGTTTCACGCAGCCCGAAGGTTGGCTTAATTTTTAATCAGAAACTCTATTTCGGCTAAACGCTGGATCGTCAGTGCCTCATTACCGCGGCTTTCCACGTTCAGGCGCAGCAGGGGCTCGGTGTTGGAGCCGCGCAGGCTGAAACGCCAATCGGCGAAGGCCACGCTGATGCCGTCGGTGCGGTCGACGCTGGGATTTTGCGGCAGGTAGTGGTTCAGGATCTTGTCGATGGTGCCTTTCACATCGGCCACTTCGTAGTTGATCTCGCCGCTGCACGGGAACTTGGCGATACGCTCGTCCACCAACTGAGCCAGGGTCTTGCCGGTCACGCTCATCAGCTCGGCCACCAGCAGCCACGGGATGTTGCCGCTATCGCAGTAGGCAAAGTCGCGGAAGTAGTGGTGGGCGCTCATTTCGCCGCCGTATAGGGCGTCTTCGGCGCGCATGCGCTCCTTGATGAAGGCATGGCCGGTCTTGCTCTGGATGGCCACGCCGCCGGCTGCTTCCACCTGTTCGATGGTGTTCCAGGTCAGGCGTGGGTCGTGGATGATCTTGCTGCCAGGGTGCTTGACCAGCAGCATCTCGGCCAGCAGGCCGACCACGTAGTAGCCCTCGATGAAGCGGCCCTGGTTGTCGAAGAAAAAGCAGCGGTCGAAGTCGCCGTCGAAGGCGATGCCCATGTCGGCGCCGGTGTCGAGCACGGCCTGACGGGTCAGGTCGCGGTTTTCCGGCAGCAGCGGGTTGGGTATGCCGTTGGGGAAATTGCCGTCCGGCTCGCCGTTGATCAGGGTGATGTCCAGGGGCAGGCGTGCCTTGAGCAGCTCGATCACCGGGCCGACAGCGCCGTTACCAGGGTCGGCCAGCACCTTGAGCGGCTTGAGGATGTCGAGGTTGACGTAGGTGAGCAGGTGGTCGATATAGGCGGTCTTGTCCAACACCTCGCGCACCTGGCCCGGCTGGGCGGCAGGCTCACCCAGGCTGCCGGCTTCGACGCGCTGGCGGATGTCGTTCAGGCCCGTATCGCCGCTGATCGGGCGCGACTGCTCGCGCACCAGCTTCATGCCGTTGTAACCCTTGGGGTTATGGCTGGCGGTGATCATCACGCCGCCGTCGGCCTGGTGGTGGCTGGTGGCAAAGTACACTTCTTCAGTACCGCACAGGCCGATGTCGATCACGTCGGCGCCGCCTTCGGTCAGGCCTTTGATCAGCGCCAGCGACAAACCGGGGCTTTCCAGGCGCATGTCACGGCCCACCACGTAGGTGCGCCCGCCAAGCTCGGCCACCAGGGCGCGGCCAATGCGGTAGGCCACGTCATCGTTGAGGTCAGCAGGCACTTGGCCGCGGATATCGTAGGCTTTGAAACAACGGGTCTGGATGGGTGGGTACATACGTCTCACTCAATGCGGTGGCGCCAGGGGCGCCGACAGTCTGAACAGGGATAGCCGGCCACGGTGGGCGACCGAAGACCGGCCCGGTGCCTGGCCAGGCACGACGGGCCGACGGGAAAGCCTGGACTCAGGCGTCGCAACGACCGTAATTGTCCTCGAAACGCACAATGTCGTCTTCGCCGAGGTAGTCGCCGCTTTGTACTTCGATAAGCACCAGGTCGATCACGCCCGGGTTCTGCAAGCGGTGCTTGTGACCGGCGCGGATGAACGTGGATTCGTTGGTGTTGAGCATCAGTTCCTTGTCATCGTTGACCACCACGGCCATACCGCTGACCACGATCCAGTGCTCGCTGCGGTGATGGTGCATCTGCAGGGACAGGGACGCCTTGGGCTTGACCACGATGCGCTTGATCTTGAAGCGCTCGCCGTCTTCCAGGGTGGTGTAAGTGCCCCAGGGGCGATGCACGGTGCGGTGCAGCAGGTGCGCCGAGTGGCCGTCGCTTTTCAGGCGCTTGACGATGTGCTTGACGTCCTGGGCGTGGTCCTTGTGGGCGATCAGCAGGGCGTCGGGGGTGTCGACCACCAGCAGGTCCTGCACGCCGACCAAGGCCGCCAGGCGGTCTTCGGTGGTGACGTAGTTGTTGCTCGACGCATGGGCCAGCACTTCGCCTTCGAAGCGGTTGCCCGATTCGTCCGGGGCGGTCAGTTCGCTGACGGCATTCCACGACCCGATGTCGCTCCAGCCAATGTCGCAGGGAATGGTCGCGACCTTGCGCGAGCGCTCCATCAGGGCGTAGTCGATGGAGATGTCGGGCACATTGGCGAAGGTGTCAGGGTCGAGGGCCATGCAGCTGTAGCCCTTGGAGGTGGTGTGGCGCGAGGCCTCCAGCGTCTGGGCCACGGCGTGCAGTACGTCGGGGGCGTGTTCCTGGAACTGCTCGATGACGGTGCCCACCTGGAAGCAGAACATGCCGGCGTTCCAGAAGTAGTTGCCAGCAGCCACGTAGGCTTCAGCGGTGGCGGCATCGGGCTTTTCGACGAAGCGGGCGACTTTCAGGCCGCCATCCAGCGCGCCATCGGCGGACGCTTCGATGTAGCCGAAGCCGGTTTCCGGGTACTGGGGCTTGATGCCGAAGGTGACCAGCCAGCCTTGCTCGGCCAGATGCACTGCACGGTTGACGGCTTGGGAGAAGGCCGCTTCGTCCTGGATCAGGTGGTCGGCAGCCAGCACCAGCATGTAGGCCTGCGGGCCATGCACCTGCTGGAGTTGCAGGGCGGCAGCGGCCACGGCGGCGGCGGTGTTGCGGCCGAACGGTTCGAGAATATAGCCCTGGGGATGGCCCTGGGTATTGATGGCGCGGTATTCGTCTTCGGTCTTGAACAGCAGTTCGCGGTTGGTGACGGTCAAAACTTCTGCAACGCCGTCCAGTTTGGAGGCACGCAGGAACGTCTTCTGAATCAGGTTTTGCCCATCGGGCAGGGTCATGAACGGCTTGGGGTGAGCTTCACGAGAAACAGGCCACAAACGGCTGCCAACGCCACCGGAAAGAATAACCGGGATCAATTCCATATTCGGATCCTTTTTAAGCCAGTTGAAGGTCTTCAATTGGCAAGCATGAGTCTTATTTCTGATCGTCGTCGCGCACAGCGCAACGCCGCTAAGTTACGCGCCTAGCGTGAGTAATCCCTGGCTATCCATAGGCTCGAGACGCAAGCATCACGGCGAAGAATACCAGAGAATACGCTTTGTAGCTTGCGCAGGCTGCGGCCGAACTGGCCGACATGCCCTACCTGGTGATCGCCTCGGGCAGGTCGCGCGAGGGGGTGGTGAGCCGTGGTGTGTATCAGACAACGTCGGCGCCCATCGTTCCGTGAATCGCTCGCATTATCTTGCGATTTCCACCTGGGTTGGCCAGCCAAGCGCCCGCGTGCGCCGCAGCAACGCCTGTGCCAGCGCAGTTTTTGCACCGGCCCGGCCATGCACCAGCAGGATGCGCGCCGGGGCACGCTCGCTGCCGGTGGCAAAGGCGACCAGGCCGGCCTGGTCGGCGTGGCCTGAATAGCCACCGAGGGTCAGCACCTTGGCCCAGATGCTGTAGTACTGGCCCTCCAGATCAACCTGGTCCAGGCCCTGCCCCCGCTCGCTGGATTGGATCACCGCCCCAGGCGTCCCCTTGGCCTGGTGGCCTACGAACATCACTTCATGCCTGGGGTCGCCCAGCATGCCCTTGAGGTAATTGACGATGCGCCCGCCCGAGCACATGCCGTTGCCTGCAATGACGATGGCGGGCCGGCCGGTGCTTTTTAGGTAATTGACCACCTGCTGGTGACGGGCGTGAGTGTCTACGCTGATCAGCTGGCCGAATGCGAGCGGGTCGCGGCCACCTGCCAAGCGCGCCCTGGCCTGCTCGTTCCAATAAGGGTGCAGGTCGCGGTAGGCCTGGGTGATGCGCTGGGCCAGGGGCGAATCGAGAATGATCGGCAGCTGCGACCAATCCACGGGCTCGCCTTGTGGGGAGGGACCCGTCTTGCCCAGCAGGGCCTTGCGGTGCAGGACATCTTCAAGATCATGGAGCAGTGCCTGGGTGCGCCCCAGGCTGAAGGCCGGGATCAGCAAGGTGCCGTGATCGGCCAGCGCGCGGTCGATGGCCGCTTCCAGTCGCTGGATGCGATCACCCGTGGGTGGGTGAAGGCGGTCGCCATAGGTGCTTTCCAGCACCAGCACATCGGCACGCTCCGGGGGCTGCAAGGGGCGCAGCAAGGGATCGTTGCCGGGGCCCAGGTCACCTGAAAATACATAGCGCGTGTTGTTTGGCCCGTGCTGGATGTCGCATTCGACGTAGGCAGAACCCAAGAGGTGACCGGCACGCTGCAAGCGAATGGCGCAGGCCACCTGCGGGTGCTGAACCACGGCGTGCCAGTGCCCGAATGGCAGGGGCACGATCAGACTGTGCACCAGGGCGATATAGCGGGCCACCTGGGCAGGTGCGCTGTCGATGCCAAGCTTGAAGGCGTCTTCGAGCACCAAGGGCAGTAATTTGGCAGAAGGCTCGCTGCAATAGATAGGGCCGCGGTACCCCTCGGCCAGCAAGGCCGGAATACGGCCTACGTGGTCCAGGTGCACGTGCGTGACGATCAGGGCCTGGATGCCGGTGATGGCGAACCCGAGCGCGCTGCCCTGCGCGCCCGGCATCACATCGGCGCCCTGCTCGGCACCGCAGTCGACCAGCAGGCTGACGCCATGGCCCAGATGAAGCTGATGGCAGGAACCCGTCACGCCGCGTACAGCGCCGTGGTGGGTTAGGCCGGGGTAATCCATGCTGCGCACTCTCGCCGGGGCTAAAACGAAGTGGGCAATTAGTCCATGGTGACCGTGGCTTTAATAGGCAGGCATTTCTTAAAGCACTATAAGAAAAATCCTTACTTGCCGCTCAGCGCCGCTTCACGGGCAGAAGCCCGGATTTTGCGCTTGCTGCGCTGCACGCCATAGGCGCCCAGCAAAGGCCCAACGGCCAGGCCAATGATCAACGCGGCCAGCACGACCACTGCCACCGGCACCTGTGGCGCAACCCAGCCAAACAGAGTCAAGGCTACGGTCTGCTGGTTTTCCAGCACGAAGAACAGCACTACAGCCGCCAGCAGCAGGACGAAGACAGCTGCCAGTGCACGCTTGAGGTTACGCATCGGGTTGCTCCTAGGGAATCAGGTGTGGGCCTCGTCTTCTTCATTGACCCGATCACGCAATTCCTTGCCGGGTTTGAAGTGCGGAACGAACTTGCCTTCGAGGCTGACCGACTGGCCGGTCTTGGGGTTGCGACCTACCCGTGGTGCCCGATAATGCAGCGAGAAGCTGCCAAAACCGCGGATCTCGATGCGATCACCGGTAGCAAGGCATTGTGACATCTGTTCAAGCATGGTCTTGATGGCCAGCTCTACGTCCTTGGACGAGAGTAGCCCTTGATGGGTGACAATACGTTCGATCAGCTCCGACTTCGTCATGATTTTCCCTTCGTTATCAAGCAGCTAGATCATTGCTTAACCAGTTTGTAGCACGGTGCGAAGGATTTGAACAGGTCGGTTCTTGACTTATTCGAAGAATTTTGGTCCAGCCTGCCGGGCAAGAGTGGACAGCAATGCGTCGTACCTGGGCGCAGCCAAAGGCCTGGGCCGATGTGCAGCATATAGATAGCACCGAGTGCCGTGGCACGCTTGGAACATTGTGGAAAGAACCCACAAGGAGCTCCACGCATGTCCTCTGCCCTCCCCCCTCCACCTGCACATGACCTCAATCGTGCCATCGCCCTGCGCTTTGCAAGCCGCCCCACCTTGCGCCAGGTGGTAGGCGAGCAACTGATGAACCTGATCATCGCGCATTACCCCAAGGTGGCTGTTCACCGCCCCGACATGAAGTGTGCCGAACCGCTGAAATTTCTTCGCTGGCACGTTGACGGCTACTGGACAGTCACCCCGCTGGTCGACGTTGTGCTGCAACGCTTTCTTGATGGCGAGCCGGTGGATTTTTCCAGCCAGGACCGCTTCAGCCTCAAACCACCGCTCCGCTTTTTTGCCATCCCCGATGCGCTCGAAACAGCCGATGATGACCTTGTCGACCCCGGCACGCTAAACGACGCATTCAATGCCTTTCTGCCGACCCTTCCTGCGTGCTTTGAACAGGCTCAGATCGATTACTGGAATGCAGGCTATGGCAATGATCACGACACCTGGGTTCAACAGGTGCTTCGCGCCGGGCTTCTGAGCGGGCTGACCGATCAGGCGTTGACCACCGATGAGCACCAGTGCTTGCAGGATCTGCTGCTCGAAAGAACCGAGGGTTTGGCCGTGCACACTGTATGCGTGCATTGGCGCCTGGGCGAAGACAGCACCCGTGAACTGCTGCCTGGCCTGCTGGTGAGCGCCAGTAGCAAAGTGGCCAAGGTGACACTCTGGTGCACGTCCGCAGGCGATGTGAAAGGCTTCCCTTCGCTAGACGCCTTTGGCACCTACTTGCAGACGCAGTACAGGCCGACGCAGAAAGACGACGGTTTTTCGTGGGCGCTGTACGAAGCTGACGGTAACGCGTTTGCCTTGTTGTCCGGCGTACTGCTTGAAATCCTGTTGTCGCGGTTGAACCGCGTACGGTTGAGCGATCTGAATACGGTGGATGAGTTGGCCTCTGCCTACCAGGCCGTGGTCGACCCCTCGCCGTTCTTCGCCCAATGGGCCGATCTGCCCACTCAAAAGCTGGCCATAGAGCTGCCTGAGAAGTTGTTGAACGCCGACTTCAATGGGCAGAGCCGCTATCTCCAGGCGCTGATAGATGTTGCCGTGCTGCAAGCCTCCCAGGCAAATGCTCAGCCCCTGACAGAACCGGATGACCTGCAAACCTATGCGCGGCGCACGTTGCGTGAACAGATGATGGCCGATCATCCTGCAGACGGCGCCTTCGACGCGGATGACATGATTCTTACCGTCAATACCTATGCCAATGATGGCCATGGGATGGGTTTCGGCCAGTTGATAGAACGCAAGACACTGACGTTGACCGAGTACGCCATCGGCCGCCTTGAGGCAACGGGTGCAAGCCCTGTGGCAGCAGTAGCCCATCGCACTCATGAAGAGATCCCTGCCTGGCTTGACCCCGAGTACTTGCGCCAACTGGTTGCCACTGTTGACATAGGCGGCAACTATCCGCGCTACCTCGATGGCTTACTCGGGGATGAACAGTACAAAGCCACGCACCTCAACGCCTTTGCGGCGCAATGGCGGATGGGCCTGATGCTCGATGCCGCCTACGCGCTTTGTACCGGGCATATTGACCCAAGCAGCTATGCGGCGGTGGCCAGCTTCTGCCGTGTACCAGCCAGCAATGAGCAAGCGTTGGCCATCGCGCCCCTGGCCTTCAAGCGCTCGCCCGACTCGCAATGGGTCGACAAGGCGCACGGTTTCTTCGTCATTCAAGTGGCCGATAGCGGCGAGCTGTTGCTGTATTGTCCGATGCACAAAGGTGCGCTCAAACAATTCAAGAACCGGCAAGCCCTCATGCAGGAGATCGCCCAGCCCGGCCGCGTGCAGGAAGGCGTACTGGCATGGCTCGACCAAACGCACCGCGCCGTGTACGACAACGGTGGTTTCAAGGAGCCTCACCTGCCGCACTGGGTGTTCGCCCCATACGCTCCCCTGGACAAACCAGCCCCTGTTGAGCTCGCACTGCCGTTCTGGACGCATGACATCGATGCGAACCTGTTCGAGGCCAAGCGCTCGATGCTCCTCGAACTGGCCGACCGCAGTGCCATGAGTAACAGCGAGGTACGCTGGCAGTCCATCAAGACGTTCGCCTGGCAGTTGCTGAACATCGCCGCCCCCGTTCTACCGGGGCCGATCTCTTCGATTGCCTTGCTGTACATCGGTATAAGTGCCGTAGCCGAAGACTTGAAATTGCTGCTTGAAGGCAGCGCTACGGATCGAACCCAAGCTGTGGTGGATCTGCTCAACAACACACTGATGGTGCTGATCCATGCACAGCTGCCTAAAACAGAGCCGACGCATACCGGGGCAACTGCGCTGACGGTCGATGCAGCTTCGGTCCGACTGGGCGGCGATACCGATCCGTTGCCGCTGCCTGAGCCGGGCAGTGTGGCTCCTGTCGAGGCACTGCAGGCCCAAGCGGCCACTCAACTCGACTTTTCGTGGCGGGGCGCCCAGGGTTTCAACGCGCTGCCCGGGGCTCCACGCACGCGATTGCAAGCCATGGCGGCCTTGGTAAGCCTGGAGGGCCGACCGGCGATCGGGCAAGGGCCTCTCGCAGGGCTGTATGAACTTGAGCATGGGCTCTATGTGCGGCTGCAAGGACAAGTTTATGCGGTCGAGTCTGCCGATGGGCTTACCCGCATCGTCGGGCCGGATGGCAGCCAGGGGCCACTGATCAGGCGTGATGAGCAAGATTGGCGTATCGATACACGGCTGCGAGGCGGTGGGGACCGACCCGGCTCAAGCACCCGGCAGCGATTGCGCGAACGCTTGGTAATCCGGATCCAGACGGCGCTGCAGGCGGTCGAGCAAAGCCTCGCCAACGCAGATAGAGGCGCTGCTGAATATGAAAGCCTGCGCCAACGCATTGAGGCTGCTCGTGCACAATGGCTGAAAGTGGAGGAGCGGCTCAAGCAACCGCCGCCGCAAGATCCTGAGCAGCATGCTCAATTCGAACGGGCAACCAGCCTGTTTGCCAAACGGCAAACGGAGTTGCTGGTCCAGATAAAAGACTTGCGTCGTCAGCGTATCGAATCCGCTGTAGGCATTTTCCAGAACTACCTTGAGGCCGAGCGCAACATAGTTGCGCTGCTTGATGACCGCAGCTACATGGCGAGCAACAACCATGCACCAGAACAGCGGCGGGCGTTGGCAGATGTAAGGCGCAATTTGATTTGTTATGCGCAGTTCATCATCGAAGAGCAGCTGTATACCGGCAGGTTCGCCGAGTACGATCGACTGACCACGGCGCTCAATGACGCCTCGCCGCAGGAGCGGCAAGCTGCGTATGAGCAGTACCGTGAGGTACTTGAAAGCATCGTTATCGACCAGCCTTTGATCATCGAATACACAGCGGCGCTTGATCGGCTGCTGGCTGTGACCGACCTGGAGATGACGGTACCGAGCATTCAAAAAACGGACAGGACCGTTGCCCAGATCATCGAAACGCGCACCACCACCACGCCAAACATACGGTTCTTCCAGGCCATGGGTTTGGTTGAGCTAGCGCTGCGTTTCGAGGCCTTGCAAGACTATTCGCACTATGCGGTGTTCAGAGCTGCGCTTGCTGGGGAGCGCCTGCGGGTAGCCGCTAATTCTCACCACCTGTCCATGTTCGCCGATCTGCAGACTGCTCAGCGTATCGACATTCTGCAGAGTGCCTGGGATGAATATTCGGCGGCCATCCTCAACAGTCAGCGCATTGCCCAGCTGGGCAGCGAACTTGTGGATATCGAGCGCCTGGAGGCCTATCGGCAGCAAATGGTCGAGCTCAAGACCATGGCGGGCGACGCGCTGGTTACCGCATTGCGGGAGCAGGCTGTTGGCCAGCAACACTCTACCACCCGTCCGGTATACCCCCGGCAGGCATTACAGGTGGCCACAACAGCGAACGGCCAGACGGTGATCGGTTCGGAGTCGATCGTAGAGGGGCAGCCTGTGCTGCAAGTTCGCGGGACCTTCAGCAAGACTGTACTGCATACCTTTACCCGGGAAAGTGGCACGTGGGTGGAAAAACTGCCTGCTGCTGGCACCGCATCGCCACCCAGAGCGCCCACACCGGAGAGCGAGCGTCAGGAACAAGCGCTGGCTGAAGGGATGCTTGCTCAGAATCAGAACGTACTTGCCAACGCGCGCAAGCTGGTTGAAGACGATGTCGATAGCCATTCATTGACGTCGATGCTCGATGCCCAGATCGGGGAAGTGCAGACACTGCGGGATCAGATCGCCGACAGCGAAGCTGAACCTGAACTGCTGCAACGCCTGGACGATGCCCTGGTGGCCTTGCGCGATGGAAAACGTGAAGTGCTGGTCAAACTGCACAGCACCACACGCTTTCCCAGCGCAGAAGGCTTGCACTACTTGCACAAGCAAGGGCTGTTACGTGTGACCTATCAGGGGCCGCGGCAGCCACTGGCCGAAGGTTATATGGATGAATACCGCATCGATGTGCTCGAAACGCCAGGCAGTGAGCGCGGCAAGCCGCTATGGGCCGCTCACTTTCATTTCAATGATGCGGGTGCAGCGCCGACGGCGTTCGGCAAAGGTCACCTGAAACTGTGGCCGCAGCGCAAGCTGGGTTACCGGGAACAGGTCAGAAGCGCTGCCAGGGGCGAGGAGTTACGTATCCACCGCGGCAACCTGACCTATGCTCAGGCACGTGGGGTGATCCCTTTCCACTGACCAGACGCGGGGTGCCTTGACGGCTGCGGGCACTCGGGGCTATTGCGCAGCCGGCTCGGCGCCCCGGCAAGGCCGCTCAGCGGTCGGAGTAGGCTGCTGAGTTTGGAATCTTGTAGGTACCACCCTCTGCTAAAGCCGTAAATGCTTGACGAAATTGCAAGGCCGATACCGGGCGTCGAGCTGTTCGGCAAGGATGCCTTCCCAGGCTGTACGACAGGCCCCGGTAGAGCCTGGCAGACAACAGACCAGCGTATGATTGCTCAACCCTGCCAGGGCGCGACTCTGCACAGCCGAGGCGCCGACATCCAGAATGGACAGTGCACGGAACAACTCGCCGAACCCGTCCACGCGCCGTTCAAGCAGGCATTCGACCGCCTCCGGGGTGCTGTCCCTGCCACTAAAGCCTGTGCCACCGGTGATCAACACCACCTGCACCTGCTCGTCGGCAATCCAGGTCGCCACCTGGGCGCGTATCTTGTAGACGTCATCTTTGAGCAGAACCCGTGCAATCAGGTGGTGCCCCATGTCCACCGAGCGGCTCGCCAGCAGTGCACCTGATGTATCGTTCTCGACAGTTCGGGTATCACTGACGGTCAAGACAGCGATGTTGAGCGGCACGAAAACCGCATCGGGTTGAACACGCACAGCACAGCTCCTTGCAGTGGGGTTACTGCCACGCTAGTAACACGCGCTGCCAGCGTCCAATCGATAGCGCAAACGGCTCGATCGATGGCATCTATCGCCACGGTACGTTACTGTCGGCGCAACCCTTTAGCAGGCGCAGGCATGGATATCAAGCAACTGAAGTTTCTCATCGCCCTGGACCAGACTCGCCATTTTGGCCAGGCGGCTGCGTTGTGCCACATCACCCAGCCCACGCTGTCCATGCGCCTGCGCAACCTGGAAGACGAACTGGACCTGGTGCTGGTCAAACGCGGTCAGCGGTTCGAAGGGTTCACCGAGGCGGGCGAACGCATTCTGGCCTGGGCGCGGACCCTGCTGGCCGCCCATGACGGTTTGCACGCCGAAGCTGCCCATTGCCGCGGTCAGGTGGTCGGGAGCCTGCGCCTGGGCACGGTGCCGCTGGCCAGTTTCAACCCGATGCAACTGCTGTTGCCGTTGCGGGCCAAATACCCGGGCCTGCACTTCGAGCTCAGTTCGCTAAGCTCCGAACAGGTGATCGACGGCCTGAGCCGTAATCAACTGGACTTGGGCATCTGCTACCTGGACCAGGTCAACACGCAGTTTTTCGACGTCATCGAGCTGGGTACCACTACCATGGGCCTGCTGCACGATACCCGGCATTTTCAGTTCGAGGCCCAAAACCTGCGCTGGGACCAATTGGGCGATACGCCGCTGGGCCTGTTGAGCAAGGGCATGCATTACCGGCAGTCGCTGGACTTGAGCTTCCGCAGCCGCGGCCTGGAACCGAACGCTGTACTGGAAAGCGACTCCAGCTTCCAGCTGATCCAGGCCATCACCACTGGCCTGTGCTGCGCCATCATGCCGCTGGGCTGCGGCCTGGAAGGCCTTAGCGAGCACCTGCGCATCGTGCCGGTTACCGATGCTGCCATCCACAGCCAGGTGGGCCTGTTATTGCGTCGCAGCGAGCCCCGCTCGGCGATTGCCGAGCAGTGCTTCGCCGAGGCGCAGGTGGCACTTCAAACGCCCTGACCGCGACCCTTAGCGATACCGTTCAAGCCAGTGTGCATAGGGCGCTGGCAAGGTCCATGCAGCTTTCTCCACCCCCAGCTCCTTGGCCGCGAAATAAGCCCAGTGTGGGTCAGCCAGGTGCGCACGCCCGACCGAAACCAAGTCCAGTTGTTGGGCACGTACGGCCGCTTCTGCCAATTCCGGTTTGCCAAAGCCCCATGCCGAGGTGACGGGGATACCCGCTTCGCGGCGCACGCGCTCGGCAATCGGGCCCATGAAGGCGGGGCCCCATGGAATGTTGGTGTCGGGGATGGTGAAGCCCACGCTTACGCTGAGCAGGTCCAGGCCGCCCGCCTTGAAGCGCCGCGCCAGCTCGATCGACTCTTCCAGGGTTTGCTCGTCACGACCATCGTATTCCAGCACCCCGAAGCGAGCGGTCAACGGCAGGTGCTCAGGCCACACTTCGCGTACCGCTGCCAGGGTTTCGAGCAAGAACCGGCTGCGGTTCTCGAAGCTGCCACCGTAGGCATCGGTGCGCTGGTTGGAGTGCTCGGAGAAGAAGCTCTGGCCCAGGTAACCGTGGGCAAAGTGCAGCTCGATCCACTCAAAGCCGGCGTCGCGTGCGCGGCGCGCTGCATCGACGAAGTCCTGCTTGACCCGAGCGATGTCGTCCAGGGTCATGGCGCGCGGCACCTTGGGCAGGTTGGCACCGAAGGCGATGGCCGACGGGGCGATGGTTTCCCAGCCGCGTGGATCATCGACCGCGATGTGATCATCGCCTTCCCATGGGCGGTTGGCGCTGGCCTTGCGACCGGCGTGGGCGATCTGGATGCCTGGCACGGAGCCCGCCGCCTTGATCGCCTGCACCACGGGCACGAATGCCTGGGCGTGGGCATCGCTCCAGATACCAGCGCAGCCTGGGGTAATGCGGCCTTCGGGCGATACCGCCGTGGCCTCGACCACCAACAAGCCGGCGCCGCCGCGGGCCATGCCAGCCAGGTGCACGTGGTGCCAGTCGTTGATCATGCCGTCTTCGGCGCGGTATTGGCACATCGGCGGGATGGCGATGCGGTTGCGCAGGGTGACGTCTTTGAGGGTATAGGGTTCGAACAGGGCTGCCATGGAACACTCCAGGATCATTGAATACCGTAGTTCGATCATAATCGAACTATGGCAATAATGAAAAGCCCCGGTATCATGCAGACCATGCGAGCCTACAAACATCCCAATCCTGATGATCTAATTCTCGAACGCGTGCTGTACGCCTTGAGCGACCCAGTGCGCCTGGGCATTGTCCGCCATCTTGCAGGGGTGACCGAGGCCAGCTGCGGCGAGCTGGACGGAGGGCGGCCCAAGTCGAGCATGTCCCACCATTTTCGTGTGTTGAGGGACGCCGGGCTGGTACACACCCGCAACGTGGGCACCACGCACATGAACTCACTGCGCAGCGAAATGCTCGGCGAGCGTTTTCCAGGGTTGCTGGACTGCATTTTGCGGCAGGCCTGAGTGACCTACGCCCTACCCAGGTTTCCCTAAGCGATCGCCTGGCGCACCATCAGGGCTGCCGAGTGCCTGCGCGGGCGCGATCTTGCCCAAGCCCTGCCTGTCTAACCGCGCAAAAAAAAACCACGAGGTTACCCCCGTGGCTTTCGATTACGTCAGGGCCGTGAGTTACAGGGCCATGTCGTTCTCGGGCTTGCTTTCAACCGGCTGGCTTGGCGCAACGACGCTGGTGCCGACGCTTTCGTCGATGACCGGCGGCTTGGCCAGCTGCAGCACTTCGGCCGTGTAGTTCCACTCTTTCTGCGTAGCAGCGGCCGAGTCGTTCAGCTTGGTGCCGTAGCTCGGGATGATTTCCTTGATCTTGGCCTGCCACTCTGGGGTAGCGACCTTCTCCTTGAAGACGGTTTCCAGCACGTTCAGCATGATCGGCGCAGCGGTCGATGCACCTGGCGAGGCGCCCAACAGACCGGCGATGGTGCGATCCTGAGAAGCCACTACTTCGGTGCCCAGCTTCAACACGCCGCCCTTCTCTTCGTCACGCTTGATGATCTGCACGCGCTGACCGGCCTGCCACAGTTTCCAGTCTTCCTTCTTGGCATTCGGGAAGTAGGTGCGCAGGGCGTCGAAACGGTCGTCGTCAGACAGCATCAGCTGGCCTGCGAGGTATTCCACCAGTGGGTACTGGTCGATGCCCACGCGGGTCATTGGCCAAAGGTTGTGGGTGGTGGTGCTGCTGAGCAGGTCCAGGTACGAGCCGTTCTTCAGGAACTTGGTCGAGAAGGTCGCGAATGGGCCAAACAGAATCACACGCTTGCCGTCGAGCACGCGGGTGTCCAGGTGGGGTACCGACATGGGCGGCGCACCAGTGGAGGCGATGCCGTAGGCCTTGGCCATGTGCTGCATGGCAACGGTTGGGTTCTCGGTCACCAGGAACGAGCCACCCACAGGGAAGCCTGCATATTCCTTGGCTTCCGGAATACCGGACTTCTGCAGCAGCTTCAACGCGCCGCCACCGGCCCCGATGAACAGGAACTTGGCATCGGTAGCCGACTTGCTACCGTCCTTCAGGTTCTTGTACTCGACGTGCCAGGAACCGTCCTTGTTGCGGCTGATGTCCTGCACTTCGCTGGACAGCTTCAGGTCGAAGCCTTGCTGGGTCTGCAGGTGACCGACGAACTGGCGGGTGATTTCGCCGAAGTTCACGTCGGTGCCGATTGGCGTCCAGGTGACGGCCAGCTTCTGCGCCGGGTCACGACCTTCCATCATCAGCGGGACCCACTTGGCGATCTGCGCGTGATCTTCGGAGTACTGCATGGGGCGGAACAGCGGGCTTGCCTGCAGCGCTTCATAGCGCTTCTTCAGGAACTTGATGTTGTCGTCGCCCCACACGAAGCTCATGTGCGGCGTGGTGTTGATGAACGCGCGCGGGTTCTTCAACACGCCCTGGCGTACCTGCCAGGACCAGAACTGACGGGAAATCTGGAAGGCTTCGTTGATTTCGATGGCCTTGGAGATGTTGATGTTGCCGTCTTTGTCTTCGGGGGTGTAGTTCAGCTCGGCCAGCGCGGAGTGACCGGTGCCAGCGTTGTTCCAGCCGTTGGAGCTTTCTTCGGCCACGCCGTCCAGGCGCTCGACCATCTCCATCGACCAGCTTGGCTCCAGCTCGTGCAGCCAGACGGCCAGGGTGGAGCTCATGATGCCGCCGCCGACCAACAGTACGTCGACTTTCTTGGTTTCAGCGGCGTGTGCGTGCATGACAGTTGCAGCGACAGCCAGACCCAGCAAGGTCTTGCCAGCTTTCTTGAACATTGATCAATTCCAGTCAGGAGAACGGAGGTGGGCCTGTGGCTGACCCAGGTAACGCGTGTTCTTCAGCGCAGGCTTGTTATTGATCATTGTTCAGCAGCCAGAGAACCGGAAAACGAATCAGGCTTTTGTCGCATTGACCTACATCACTGAATCGTTTTTCCGATTGTAACCGAAATGCCAGCACAAACAAATTGTGCGGCCAAGCGCAAGACGACAGGTTGTCTCAGGCTGACGGCGCTTCAGGCATTGATCGACTCGAAGGCGTGCATCGGCGCTGTCTTGGGGTAGAACTGAGGAAACTCCTCCTCCACGATCCATGGCTCTTTCATCACCAGGTACACATCGAGGTATTCGGAATACCCTTCCCAGATGTGCAGGTCGTTCGTCTCGGCCACGGCCCGCGACAGCACGCCCATGCCGCCGAAGCTCTTGATCATCGACACGCTGACGATCTCGCTGCCGGAATGGAACACGGTAGCAGCCTCGAGCCCGCCGCCCTGATGGTTGGCGAAACGCGAGAAAATGGAGGCGTACGGGCATTCGGGCAACGGCTTGATGACCACCGAAGGGGCGGTGTCGGCACTGACCGAGCAGGCCACCACCTCGATGCGCAGGCCCTTGAGCGAAACCGAGTAGAACCCCTCGGGCATGCTGTCGCCCAGGATCACCACCATGTCGGCTTCGCCCTTGGCCAGCTTGGTGAGGTTGTCGGGGGATTCGGAGCAGCTGAAGATGGGGCTGCACCCGGACAGATTGCTGGCCACACCGGCCATGATCTGCTGGTTGATTTCCATCGACAGGGTGCTGTTCAGGGCGACCCGCAAGGGCTGGCTCTGGCGCTCGCGCAGCTGTTTGATTTTCAGTTGCATGCGCTCGGAGCAGCGCACGATCTCCAGCACATGGGGCAGGATCCCGACCCCTTCCTGCGTCAACGACACGCCTTTGTTGGTGCGGTCAAAGAGCTTGAAGCCACAATGGTCCTCCAGTTTTTTCAACTGCGCCGCCAGCGCCTGCACCGTGACGTGGACCTGCTCGGCGGCATCGGTGATCGACCCCGTCCTCGCGACATTGGCGATGTTTCGCAGCACCTTGATATCCATTCGACACCCCTCCCAAGACGTGCTCAAGCCCGCATGCAACAAGGCCTGGGAGGATAACGCACAACCGCCGCCGCTGTCTGCTCAGTACGTCGGCTGGCACCAAGCGGCGGTTGAGGCACCTCAAAAAAAAGTGAAGTTTCTGCCATCATTTCGCCTGCTAGATTGGCGCCCAGATTTCAACGGGAAGAGATGCCAATGCTTACACTCAAACGGAATATTGATGACGCACTGCGCCTGAACAAGACAGTCAACGTGCTGGGCAACGACTTTGCACTCAATGGCGGGTTTGGCCATTTCGTAGCGTTTTCCAAGACCTGGGAAACCATGGGCGTGGACAAGTACTACGGCCAGGCCGACAAGGGCACCCGCTATCGCCGCTACAGCGATTTCGACTTCAACCCGGCGACCGGCGAGCTGCAGCAGCTCGAACACCGTGCCTATGAACAGTCCGAGGCCCATAACCAGTATGTGGGCGGCATGCGGCGCCACTTTGACGATGTGTCCAGCGATGTCTTCAACTCACCGGTGCTGCGCGCCCTGATCAAGCTGGACTTCGACGTGTACAAGGCCGTGCTGCCCGAAGAGCTGCACAACGTGCCTTGGCAGTGCCAGGTGCACCAGATCCGTATCGAGGTCAAACCCGGCGAGCAGATCGAAATCACGCCAGAAGGCATCCATTGCGACGGCTACCCTTTCAGCGGGGTGCACTTCTGGGGCCGCCACAACATCGAAGGCGCCACCAGCAAGGTCTACGACAAACAGTCGAACGTGATCGACTCCGGCACCTACCAGGAAATTCTCGACACCACGTATTTCCTCGACCGCGAGCTGCAGCACTACGTGACACCGGCCACCAACCCCAGCGAATCGGAAATGGGCTATCGGCAGATCATCGCCATCTCCTTCTCCCGGCCGGGGACCGAACATGACATTGTCAAATAGCCTTGAGCAGGCAACGCGCAGCGTTGCCGTGCCCGACCGCATGAACGGCCTGACCATCAAGAAGGCCACGCCGTTTCATGCCACGCGCCTGGTCAATTTCCTCAAGCGGTTCGACGAGATTGCGTTCTGCGACTGGCAAAACGAGGACCTGCTCAAGGGCCTGTTGAGCCATGACAACACGTTCTGCTACCTGGCGGAAAACCACAGCGGGGCGATCATCGGTGCCGTGGCCGGGGGGGCGATGGGTACGCGCGGTACCATCAACCACCTGGCCGTGTCGCCAGACTATCGCCACAGCCGCATCGGCACGTCGCTGACCACCTCGATCCTCAACGACTTCCGTCAGCATGGCATCCGCCGGGTGTTTCTGTTCATCGACCAGGACAATGCGTCGGCGGTGCGCTTCTGGAACCGGCAGGGCTTCAGCCAGACGCGCGGCGAGATCACCTGCGAGGTCGATCTATGACCGACCTCGCCTTGCACCCGGTTTCGCGCAGGGAAAGCTTCGTCGATGCCTTGCCGGTAATCACCGGCTACTTCGTGGTGAGCTTCGTGTTTGGCGTGATGTGCATCAATGCCGGGCTGCCCTTGTGGCTCCCGGTGGCGATGTGCGTGTTCGTCTACGCAGGCGCCGCGCAGTTTGCGGCGCTGGCGTTGATCACCTCCGGTGCACCGTTGCTGACCATCGCGTTGTCGACGCTGCTGATCAATTCGCGGCACATGCTCATGGCCATGTACATGGCCAAGCAGAGCGATGGGCTGGGCATCTCCAGGTCGCAAAAGCTGATGTATGCCTTTGGCCTGACCGACGAATCGTTCGCCTTGCACAGCCAACGGCTACAAGCCGGCAAGTACACCCCGCCTGGCTATCTGCTGCAGTTCAACACCTGGTGCCATGCCAGCTGGATTGCCGGCGCCCTGCTCGGCGCCGTGGCCTCCGATGCGCTGAGCCGCTTCTCCGCGTTCAAGCTGGACTACGCGCTGACCGCCATGATGATCTTCGTGCTCGTGTCGCTGTGCAACAGCCGGCCCAAGCTGATCGTCGCCCTGGTGGTGATTGCCGCGACCTGCCTACTCAACGCGCTGTACCCCTCCCCTTTGAATGTGTTCGTGGCTACGGCCGTGGGCTGTGGAGTAGGCCTATGCCTGAAGAAAAATACCTGATCGGCGCGGTGGCCTTGATGATGGCCATCACCTACTTCACCCGGGCCACGCCCCTGCTGTTCCGAATGCAGGGCACGCCCAAGGTGTTCAACGATGTCATCGAGTACCTGCCTGTGGCGATCATCGCCAGTATCACCGTGCCTGCGTTGCTGATGGCCAAGGACGGCTCGCTGATGGCAGTGAACGCCGACATGCTGGCCGCAGTGCCGGTGGTGATCGTGGCCTACTTCACCCGGAGTTTGATTTTCAGCGTGGCGGCAGGCATCGCCGCGCACGTCGCCATCACGCTTGTGGCGTGACGTCGACCTCAATTGCACCTGTGCCTGAGCGCATCGAATCTACAAGGACACCGGCATGAGCCCTGCTCGTAAACACGTGACACTGGAAAACCTGAGCGAGTTTGCCCGCCTCATGCCCAAGGGCTTGCCACAGGAGCAGGTGATCGCGGCACTGGGCGAGCTGTCGCTGGAATGCTCGCTGAACTACCAGCTGAGCAAGACGTTTCTGGCCGACGGCTTGATCGTGGAGTACCGACACCTGCGCGCTGCGGCCCGGCTGAGCACCATCAACGACCTGCTTTTGTTCGCAACCGCCGGTGGCTTGAGGGTCATCAAGGCCGATGGCACGCAGCAGATGATGAAAAGCGGCGACCAGCTTCTGCTGGCAGCGGACACCCAAGTGACGGTATGGCCGGAGGGCGAGGATGGAAATGCGAGTCTGATTGCATTGTCTGTTGAGCTGGATTTGGGGCAGGTGCTTGAAGATGTGGGGGATGAGCGGGTTTGGTAGATGAGTGACGCCGGGGGGGGTAACGGCCGCGATAGACCGCAATGCGGTCTCGGCAATGTTAGCCGCGAGGCTCCAATCCTGGGGCTGCTGCGCAGCCCATCGCGGCCGGTCCGGCGCCCCGGCGAGGCCGCTTCTACAGTGCCCTGCGAACCCTTTAACTCAGGCGCCATGCAGTCCGTGTGTGAGCGGCCTTGCCGGGGCGCCGGACCGGCCGCGATGGGCCGTGAAACGGCCCCGGCATGCTTGCGGTTTGCACAAGGCCCGCCCCGACAACGTCCTAGTTCGTCTCCAGCTCATACGCCTTGCTCACGAACAACGCGGCGTACAGGCTCTTGCCTTCCTTGAAGGTGTAGGTTTCCTCGAAGTCGTCCCCGGCCGCCAGCTTCTGCGCAATGGCGCATTCCGAATCGCTGTGCTGCTTGGCCTTGGTGCCAAAGTCGCTGCTCCAGGTTGAAAGCCCTACTTCTTGGCAGAAGTCGGCGAACTTGGCGTTGGGCGTGGTGTGCTGGAAGGCTTCGAATGCCGTACGCATGGGCTTGAACCCGCTGTAGCTGACCTCATAGCGCTCCACTTTGGCCTTGCGCGCCAGGTCCGACACTGCGCCGCTGAACATGGCCAGGCCAGATGGCGGGCTGAAGGCGGCGACGATCTGGCCGCCCAGGGCTGCCTTGAACTGTTCCTGCACATCATCGAGTTCGGGCATGGATTGCAAGGTGGCCTTGCGCACGATTTCGCCCACCTTCGAACCGTCGTTGCGGTGAGTGACCACGAACGTCATCACGCCCTCGCCATCGCTTGAGCGCTGCAGCGTGAGGTCAAGATCGATCTTGGTCCCGAATTGCCCCGTGCTGTTGACCAGGAAAGCGCCCGTGACCGGCTGGCGCGCCGCCAGGTTCACACCCCAAGGCATCTTCGCCTGGGACGCGCGCCCGTTGGCCGTCAGCTCGGCGCCCGGCTGGATTTCGTCGCTCACATCGGAGACACGGACGATGTCCTGGCCTTGGGCCGCGATATACGGATCGGCCATCTGCATGCCCAGCAACTGGACATGGATTTCGCCATCCTTGCTGTCACCGCTGTGCGACAGTTTCAACGCATCAGCCTTTAGAAAAACGCCGGTCACGTAGCGTGATTCGAGTGCGTTCATCTGGTACTCGGCCCAGTTGCCCAGGCCCTCCTGCATGTCCATGCCACGCATCGAGGCCACTAAGCCGGCCATGCTGCGCATGAACTGTTGCGCGCCGTTGGTCTGCACGGCGGCCACACGGATCTCCGGGTCGGCCACTGTCAGGTTACCGGAAAGTGCCGAGTACGAAATGTCGCCTTCGGATAGCACGTCTTCGAGGAAGTAGCGTTCCTTGAAGTCTTCGTAGTAGGCCATGGCTTGCTTCTTGCCACTGCTCGAAACCACGGCATAGGTGACGCCGAGCGCTACCGCCACGACCGCCACACCGCCAATCAACTTCTGCTTTGCGTTCATCTGCTTGATCATGGGTTATGCCTCACTGGACCTGTGCCGACGCGTTGTTCCAGTCGTTCACAAACTGTTGGGAGACTTCGGGCGTCCAGTTGGAGTCGATGCCTGCATTGGGGAATTCCTTGGCCAGCACGGCGCCATAGGACACGCGGTCGGCGCAGCGCTCCTGCTCGCAGGCCTTCGGCTCGCCTACGCTGTAGGCGCGGTAGGTAGGAATGGCGCGACCGTCTTCGAGCGGGTAGTAAGGGGTAGCGTTGGCCACCTGGGCCACGTACCAGCCTTCGGGGTACTGCTGCTCGGCAACCAGGCGCCCTTCGCCTGGGTAGTCGAGGGTGTAGAACTCGCCCTTCTTGCCGGTGACATGCACCATCATCGGCGTCACGTTCTGCGACGACGTAGGGTCCTGCTGCTGCAGCGGCGAAGGGTAACGCACCTTGATGCCGGCCATCTGCGCCAGTGCCTCGGTTTCACGCCCCTTGAATTCCCCCATGCGCTCTTGCAATTGCTGGTAACGCTCAAGCACACGGGTGTGTTCCCAGGCCAACTGCTGCTGACGATTGCGGGCTTCCCGCACGCGCTGCTTCTCACGCTGCTGCGCCCAGTTGGCGCCGCTGCGCACATCGAAGTACAAGCCCTGGCGGCTCATGCCGATGCGGTTGCGCACGATCTTCTGGTCATCGTTGCCCCAGATTCTGTTGGAAATGGCCGACAGGTCCTTGACGATGAGCAGGTCTGCCACGTCGGTGGTGCTCGGCGATGCGTTCTTGATCAGGTCGAAAACCTGCAGCGCAGTCTCCTTGTATTTCACCGGGTCCAGGGCGAAGGCGTCGTCCGGGGTTACGGCGACGTAGTACGGGTCGGCGAGGAAAGGCCCCACAGCGCCGTAGGTAGGCCGGGAGAACGCCAGGTACACCTTCATGTTCCGATCGGGAATTTCGCCCACCAGTAACGCCACCTGGTCCGCTTCGGCCGTGAGGTAGCTGACCGACTTGTCCTTGACCGCCGCCTCGTAACGCTTGCTGAACATCAAGGCACTGGGGTGGACGTAGATACGATTCCAGTCGTTGCCGCGGTAGGTGCCTTCGGCTTTCCAGCTGATCTTTTCGAAATTGCCTGCACCAAAGCCAGAAGCCGGACAGGGCATGGCCGGCGTGGTGCCGAACGTAAGGGTATCGCCCTCACTGATGATGGTGCTATTGAGCACCCACTTGCAGCCCGCCGCATCGGTGATCTGCATCAGCTTGCTGTTCTTCAGCACCACTGAACGGCCATAGTCCGAGGTGGGGGCGGCCGCGACGGCTGCGCCGGCTACCTTGGGCGCAACGGCAGGTGCTGCCGCCGGTTCAGGTGCGGGCGCTGGGGTTGGGGTGGGGACAGCGGCCGGTTCTGGCTTGTTGGTCGGCGCTGGGGCAGCCGCCACGGCCGGTGCTGGGGCCTCGACAGGCGCAGGCGTAGCGGCAGGTGCGGATGCCTCTGCTGGTGCTGGCGCAGATGATGGCGCTGGCGTTTGAGCCTGCTGGGGAGCTGGCGCCGTGGCTGCGGCAGGTGCAGCAGCCAGGTTCATCAGGCCCAGGTTGCTGGCAGTGCCAGCGCCGCTGGCATACAGCGTGCCTTTGTCATCGACCGCCTTCCAACTGACCTTGGCCGTGGAGCAGTCCTTGGCGAACACGAACGGCAACTTGTTCAGCAGGCCCGAAAGCATGTCCGGGTTGTCCCAGGCAGGCCGGGTGATGGTCAGCTCGACTTCAGGCTTGCACCAGGTCGCGGCCTCACCGGGCACTTCGACCTTGATATTGTCCTTTTTGGAAAACGCCAGCTCGTGGGCGAAAGCCTGCGGTACCAGACCGCAAGCACCGATCACGGCGAGCGCAAGGGCGTGCTTTTTCATGGAGGTCCTCAAATCAGTTCCCAGGTGCCATTAGCCTGTTTGCAGAAGGTGTTCTGTTCCTGTTCGGTCTTGCCTTCCTTGGACTTCAGGCTGACCGTCACGGGGCGGCAAGCCGCTTCGGCAGCGACGGTCTGGGTAGGCAGGTTTTGCAGCGTATCCAGGTCGAAGCCTTGGGTTTCGCTACTGGCCGCCACGTCCAGCTCATCCAGGTTCACCGCCGGGGTGACGCGCTTGGCCACGGCCTGTGCCTTGGGCTCGACATAGTCCTTGTGCACGTAACCGACCGTCACGCCTTTGCGTCCTACCAGCACCCAGTCGCCCGTTGAACCGACGGCCGTGAATTCGGTGTGGTTCTTCAGGCTGCCGACTTTCTCGCCCTTGGCGTTGGGCGCCGCGCGCACATTGAGGTTATCGCTTGTGGTCACGTAGGGTTCGTTGATCAGCTTCATCGACGGAACGGCCTGGATCTTCGGCGCACGCTTGACCTCGACCTGCTTGGTCTTGGTGTAGGTCTTGCCAGTGACGATCTGCGCGGTGGCGCCGGAGTGGTCGGACTTCCAGGTCACCGGCTGTGCACTGGCCGTGGCCTGTTGCTGGCTCAGCACTTCCTGGGTGCGCAAGGCCAGGGCCTGCTGGTCTTTTTCATCGAGCATGTTGCCGATGCGGTTACCCACGTAGGCACCGATGCCGCCTGCGATCAAGGCGGCTGCCAGCTTGCCGTTGCCGCTGCCCATGGTCGAACCGATGGCAACGCCCGCCAAGCCGCCGATCACGGTGCCTGCCTGTTCCTTGCTGATGCCAAGCTGGGCGCAGGCGGTGGTCGAGGCGATGGCGACGGCCAAGAGGGAGGCGATGAATTTCTTATGCACGTGGATCACTCCATTTTCCATTGGACGCACAGCCGTGAACCGCAGCCTTCGGGCAGCAGCGTGGGCGTGGTGTGGTGGGTTTGCAGAGGGGCGCCAGTGGCAGCCGCAGAGGGCGACGCCACAGATGAGCGAACAGCGATGGGTAGGTATAGCGAAGCGCAAAGCATCCAACGAATCCATGTCAGGAAGCGTTCATCGCCTGGCGCACGTAGTCATTACGGCGTGTTGTCCGGGCGTGAGTGGCGAACAGAGGGCGGCATTGTAGCGCAGGTGGTGAATGGCAGATCAAGACAAAATGTTGCGGAGGGCTGAGCGGCAGGGGATCGTTTTGATCGGTACTTTTGGGTCTCCGAACTCAGATTAATCCCCTTACTTGTAGGCCGTTTCCGAAACATACTGCCCCGCTGCTCAAACGGTTGCGATGGAGCAGGTCGCGTTCTAGTCTCGGCGGGTCGTTGCAGATCAACGACCGGCTTTGACAGGCCGACCCTTCTCCCCACACGTGCAACCCTTATGGCGGTGGTACGTGGGGCACCTTGTGTGCGCTGAGTCTCCGGAGTCCTCGGTCTGTCAACCCGCGTATCGCTGCCACCCTCTTGTTTGACAGCAAGGCTGTAGCAGCCCGACTGACTCTGTTGAAGCGATGAGTTGTCACAATCCTTCGGTTGACCCAGCGGTGCAGGGAACAGGAATACCGACTGAGGAATTTAGGGATCCTATGGATTCAAGGAAGCCCGCTTAGAGGCTCAAACCAAATATGAACCACTCAATCAGACTCGCCAACCTAGCGGATATTGATGCGATTTTTGATATTCGAACCAGCGTGCACGAAAATCACCTATCCCGTGAGCAGCTAGCCGCAATGGGAATTAGCCCCATTACGGTAAGGCAGGCCATTTTAGAGGCCCCCTGTGCTTGGATTGCCGAGGTCAATGGTGCCCCTGTAGGTTTTTCTATGGCCGATGTCGAGGACGGGTGTGTGTTTGCCGCTTTCGTTCTACCCGGATTTGAGGGAAACGGGCTGGGCCGCAGACTCATGGAGCAAGCAGAGACGTTCCTCTTCCAACACCATCAAACGATCTGGTTAGAGACAGCTGAAGCGAGCCGTGCATGTGGCTTCTATCGGCACCTTGGCTGGCAGCCTGTGAAGAACTTGACTGAGGGTGATGTCCGCTTTGAAAAGTCTCGGAGCTAACAACCAATAAAGGTGCCCTAGATCTCACACCTGGGCGGGCATCCGCCTGATCACGCAAGCTGTGTTCGACAGACGCCTACTGGACTTGCTTGTACAGCCCATCTCGCAATCCTTAGAAAAGCTCACAACAGCACTGCCACCACCCTAATGATAAATACCATGAGACTGAAAAGCCCTAGCCCGATTAGAGGCCTAAAAAACATTGTCCTAAAATGGCCTGCTGCGCACTGGAGGGTGAAGTTGCTGCCCAAAAAAACCAAGATTTTTCGAGCAATAATGAAAAAGCCCCCGAAAACTCAACATTTTCGGGGGCTTTGACTACTTCGCGTATGGCGGAGAGATAGGGATTTGAACCCTAGGTACTGTTGCCAGTACAACGGATTTCGAATCCGTCCCGTTCGACCACTCCGGCATCTCTCCAATGCCGCGCATCATACCAGCGAATTCTGAAAACGCAAACCTTTATTTTCAAAAAAACCGCGTGGTATCAGGCGCTTGCGTGTGCGGGCGCCTTACAGCGGCACGCCCAGACGCTTGGCAACTTCTTCGTAGGCTTCGATCACATCGCCCAGGCCCTGACGGAAGCGGTCCTTGTCCATCTTCTTGCGGGTTTCCTTGTCCCACAGGCGGCAGCCGTCGGGGCTGAACTCGTCGCCCAGCACGATCTGGCCGTGGAAGACACCGAACTCCAGCTTGAAGTCGACCAGCAGCAGGCCGGCGTCGTCAAACAGCTTGGTCAGCACCTCGTTGACCTTGAGCGACAGCTTCTTCATTTCGACCAGTTGCTCGGCGGTGCCCCAGCCGAAGGCGACAACGTGGGATTCGTTGATGAAGGGGTCGCCCTTCTCGTCGTTTTTCAGGAACAGCTCGAAGGTGGACGGCTCCAGCTTGATGCCCTCCTCCACGCCCAAGCGCTTGACCAGGCTGCCGGCTGCGTAGTTACGCACAACGCATTCGACCGGGATCATGTCCAGCTTCTTGACCAGGCACTCGTTGTCGCCCAGCAGTTTGTCGAACTGGGTCGGCACGCCGGCTTCTTCGAGCTTCTGCATGATGAAGGCGTTGAACTTGTTGTTCACCGTGCCCTTGCGGTCCAGCTGCTCGATGCGCTTGCCGTCGAAGGCCGACGTGTCGTTGCGAAACAGCAGGATCAAGCGGTCGGCGTCATCGGTCTTGTAAACCGATTTGGCCTTGCCGCGGTAGAGTTCGTCGCGTTTTTCCATGATTGGGCTCCGCTTGCGTGAGGGGTGGGCTAGGCGATGGCGCGCCAGTCGAGCCCGTGTTCCTGATTTGCCACCTCAAGCCAGTCAGGGTCGCACCCAAGGGTGTCGACGAAGCACTGGCGGGCCAGGTGTGGCAGGTTATTCTTGCTGCTGAGGTGGGCCAGCACCAGATACTGCAGGGTATTCCAGCCCAGCTCATGTACCAGGCTCGCAGCCTGGTGGTTGTTCAAATGCCCGCGCATGCCGCCGACCCGCTGCTTGAGAAAGTAGGGGTAGTGACCACGCGCCAGCATGTCGCGGCAATGATTCGCTTCGATCAACAGCGCATCCAGGTCGCGATAGCCGTCCAGCAGCCGCGCGTCGTACGAGCCCAGATCCGTCAGCATGCCGAAACGGCGTGTGCCGTCGCTGACCACGTACTGCAACGGTTCATGGGCATCGTGCTCTACGCGCGATGCCGTAACCTCCAGGCTGCCGACGCTCAAGCGCTGGCCGCACGCCAGGAAACCGGCCACTTCCACCGGCTTTCGAAGCCCGCGCAAAGTGCCCTGGCTCAGGTAGACCGGTACATTGTAGCGCTGCGACAGCAGGCCAACCCCATGCACGTGGTCGGCATGTTCATGGGTGACCAGCACAGCGCTCAGCTGGGCTGCCGACACACCGAGCAGCGCCAGGCGCCGCTCGGTCTCGCGCAGGGAAAAGCCGCAATCGACCAGGATGTAGGTATCACCACTGGCGATCAGCGTGCCGTTTCCCTGGCTACCGCTTCCAAGTACGGCGAAGCGCACTTAACCCAAGTGGTCCTGAATGGCACTCAGCACACGGCGAGCGACATCGGCCGGAGCCACGGTGTTGATGTTCTTCTCGACCGTGACCTGCACGTTTTCACCCACTTTGCTCAGGCGCACCTGATAGCGCTCGGCACGGGCTTCGCGCTCTTCCTTGGTGGGCTCGCTGCCGAACACACGACCGAAGAAGCCAGGCTTGTTCTCTTTGTCCTCGGGTTTTTCGGACAGGTTGATGTAGTACAGGCCCAGGCTGCGGTTGATGTCCTCTACCCGCCACTGGCCACCCTGCTCCAGGGCACGGCCAACGCTGGACCAGGCGCGATCCAGGTCGGCGCCAACGTTCAGGACCGGGTTGCCGCTGCCGTCTTCGCTCAGGCTGACGCGGTTTGGTACATCGAAATCACGTTCGGCCAGCAGCGACACCGAACCGCCCTTCTCGGCGCTGCGGTTCATGCTGGCGAGCAGCTCGTCGACCAGCAGTGCGTCGGCGCCGGTGTTGGTGGAGCTGGACGGGAAGTCGGGTTCGGCGCTGCTGCCAGTCGGACGCTCGACAGTGACCACGTACACCTCGGAGGTGTTGCGCTGCACGCCGGGCTCCATGCGCACCCGCACGCGCACTTCGCTGTCGTTGCTGCTGGCCGTGCTGGCCAGGCGCTGGCCAAGGGAGGCCGAGAGTTCGTCGAAACGCTGCCAGGTGGTGCTGAATTCGCCCGTCTGCGGGCGCTCCTCAGCAATACGGAAGCCGTTGTCCTCGAAGAACTGACGCGCCACCGGCCAGACTTCAGCCGGGGCGTGCTGGGCCAGTACCCAACGGCTGCTGCCGCTGCGCTGCAGGCTGTAGTCGTTCGCCTGGCCCGCACCGCCGGTCAGCGGCTGAGGGCGCGGCACTTCGTACTCGCCGCTGACGTTGTCGTCGGCAACATTGCGCGGGATGGGCAGCAGGGGGTCGAGGCGCTTGACGCCGCTGACGTCCGAAGGCAACTGCATGGGCGCGGTCGAGTGCGCCTGCAGGTAATCGCTGCCGCGGTCGCGGAAATAACCATCCTCGCCCCACAGCCAGCCGCACCCACTGGTGCTGGAGATGATCAGGGCAAGGGCAGAAAGGCCAGCCAGTCGCTTCATGCAGGGTACTTCCTCTTAAACCAGTACGCCGGACTGGCGCAGGGCAGTACGGACTTTGTCGTGGCAGCCTTCGCTAAGCCAGGTCAGTGGCAGGCGAATGCCTTTTTTCATCAGGCCCATCTCGACCAGCGCCCATTTGACGGGGATCGGGTTGGACTCGCAGAACAGGTCTTTGTGCAGGGGCATGAGCGTGTCATTGATTGCGCGGGCCTTCTCGGCATTGCCCTCAAGGGCGGCCTCGCACAAGTCGGCCATTTGCCGCGGAGCGACGTTGGCCGTGACGGAGATGTTGCCCTTGCCGCCCATCAGGATCAGCTCGACGGCGGTTGGATCGTCACCGGACAGCACGATGAAGTCGCTGGCAACGCCCTCGATGATGGCCTTGGCGCGGGCCATGTCACCGGTGGCTTCCTTGATGCCGATGATGTTGGGCACCGTCGAGAGGCGGATTACGGTTTCGGCCTGCATGTCGCAGGAAGTGCGGCCTGGCACGTTGTACAGGATCTGCGGGATGTCGACCGACTCGGCAACGTGCTTGAAGTGCTGGTACAGGCCTTCCTGGGTGGGCTTGTTGTAGTACGGCACGACCAGCAGGCAGGCATCGGCACCGGCATTCTTGGCGTTCTGGGTCAGGTGCACGGCTTCGGCAGTGGAGTTGGCACCGGTGCCGGCGATGACCGGGATCGGGCTCTTGCTGCGCTTGACGCGCTCGACCACGTGCTTGATGACCAGGATGTGCTCTTCGACATCCAGCGTGGCGGACTCACCGGTGGTGCCGACGGCGACGATGGCGTGGGTGCCGTTTTCCAGGTGGAAGTCTACAAGTTTGTCGAGGCTGCCCCAGTCAACACGCCCTTGTGCATCCATGGGAGTGACCAGTGCCACCATACTGCCCGCAATCATGTATCTGCTCCTGCCGGAAAAAGAGAGCGGTAATGGTACTGGGGGCATCGGCCTTGCACAAGCGAAGCAGGCGGGCGGAGCATTCCCCTCAGCGCCTTATTTCGCTACCCTTGATGCTTTGATCGGTGCAGCACGGCCCGCCGGGCCGTAGACCCTGCTCCCGGCCAGTGCCCCGGCCCTCGCCTGCGAGGGCCGAGCGCTGCCTACAGGAGGCTTTCGCCCGTCCTGCATCGACCGCTCATCGCTTTAGGAATGCTGCATGTCCACCCCCACTGTCCGCGAACAATTCCTCGTCATCAGCGCCTTGGGGCCCAACCCCATGGAGCTGGCCAATGTACTGAGCCGCGCTGCCTTCGAAAACCGCTGCGCGGTGGTCACCTCGCGCCTGAGCCGCCATGGCGAGACCAGCGCACTGGTTTTGCAGGTCGGCGGCAGCTGGGATGCCCTGGCGCGCCTTGAGGCCATGCTCCCCGGCCTTGGCAAGAAGCACGGCCTGACCCTCGACGTGGTGCGCAGCGCCGACCAGGAAGTACGTCCGCAGGCCCTGCCCTACGTGGCCTATGTCAGCGCCGCCTACCGGCCTGACATCATCAACGAGCTGTGCCAGTTCTTCCTTGACCACCGTGTCGAGCTCGAAGCCATGACGTGCGACACCTACCTGGCACCGCAGACTGGCAGCAGCATGCTCAATGCCCAGTTCACGGTGATCCTGCCGGCCGGCACCCAGATCAGTTGGCTGCGCGACCAGTTCCTGGATTTTGCCGACGCGCTGAACCTCGATGCCCTGATCGAGCCCTGGCGCCCACAAAACCCTGTCTGAGGAGGTTCCCATGGCCGTTGCACTCGACCAACCTGTCCCCGACTTCACCGCCCAGGCCACCAGTGGGCAGACGGTCAGCCTGTCCGCGCTCAAGGGCCGCCAGGTGGTGATGTACTTTTATCCGAAGGACAGCACGCCAGGCTGCACCACCCAAGGCCAAGGCTTTCGCGATCAGCATGGCGCCTTCGAAGCCGCCAATACCGTGGTGCTTGGCGTCTCGCGCGACGGCATGAAGTCCCACGAGAACTTCAAGGCCAAGCAGGGCTTCCCGTTCGAGTTGATCAGCGACAAGGACGAGGCCCTGTGCCAGCTGTTCGATGTGATCAAGCTGAAAAAACTGTACGGCAAGGAATACCTGGGCGTGGACCGCAGCACCTTCCTGATCGATAAGGAGGGCGTGTTGCGCCAAGCGTGGCGTGGGGTGAAAGTGCCTGGCCATGTGGATGCCGTACTGGCAGCGGCCCAGGCCCTTAACGAGGCCTGATCGGATCAGGCTGCGTCGGTCATCGGCGCAGCCCCATGGCTATCAGAGCAAGGGCGATACACTGGGCTCCTGACGCGGCCAGGCGTCCAGCACGGCCTTGATCAGGGTCGCCAGCGGAATGGCGAAGAAAATGCCCCAGAACCCCCACAGCCCACCGAACAGCAAGACCGCGCAGATGATCGCCACCGGGTGCAGGCTGACGGCCTCGGAGAACAGCAGCGGCACCAGCACGTTGCCATCGAGCGCCTGGATGATCGCGTAGACCGTCATCAGGTAGATGAACTGGTCTCCCCATCCCCATTGAAACAACGCGATCAGTGTCACCGGCACGGTAACCACCACCGCCCCTACATAGGGCACGACCACCGACAGCCCAACCAACAGTGCCAGCAACGCGGCGTAGTTCAGGCCCAGGGCGATGAACGCGATGTAGGTGGCGATGCCACAGATCAGAATTTCGATGCCCTTGCCCCGGATGTAGTTGGCGATCTGCCGGTTCATCTCGCTGCCCACACGGTTGAGCAAGGTGCGCTGACGCGGCAGGTAGCCACTGACCCAGCGGCCGATCAGCTCGCGGTCCTTGAGGAAGAAGAACACCAGGATCGGCACCAGTACCAGGTAGATCATGGCGTTGACCAGCAGCGGCAGGCTGGACAGGGAGAACGTCAGGGCCCATTGCCCGAACTTGCCGATCTCGCCACGAACCGACTCGATGGCATGCAGCACCTGCTCGTCCGACACCAGGTGCGGGTAGCGCTCTGGCAGCAGGAGCAGCAGTGACTGCCATTTGCCAAGCATGCCCGGTAGCTCGTTGAACAGGGTGATCAGCTGGTGCCACAGCAGCGGCACCAGCACCAGCATGAACACCGCCAGCGCGCCCATGAACAGGGCAAATACCAGCATGACCGCCAGCCTCGAAGGCACTCGCAGACGCTCCAGGGCGTTGACCAACCCCTGCATGAGAAATGCCAGCACCATGCCGGCCAACACTGGCGCCAGCATCCCGCCCAGCGTGAGCACCGCCGTGAACGCCAGAAACAGCAAAACCGCCAGCACCACCGCTTCTTCATCGGAGAAGTAGCGCTGGACCCAGTCGCGTAGCACTTTGAACATGAACGATCCTTGTAGGACTCAGGCCTTGCGCAGCCAGTAGGTGTAGGTACCGGCCTCGGCCGTTTCGTGCAACAGGCTATGACCGGCCAATTTAGCGAAGGTGCGAAGGTCGCGTTGGGAGCCTGCGTCGGTGGCGATGACCTTGAGCACGGCACCACTGGCCAGGCCATTGAGCGCCATCTTGGCCTTGAGCAGCGGTAACGGGCAGTTCAGCCCGCTGGCATCGAGTTCGGCGTCGCAGGTCAGGGGGGGACTCATCAACGGGGCTCTCCAGGGCAATGCCGGTTACGGCCTGATCGGCCGCCTAGGATAGCGCCACTGGTCGCCAACGTGTGAGCCCGCTACAGTAGCAATCTTTGACCGACGCGAGCTTCGTGCATGAATCTACTGCGCCCTACCCTGCTGACGCTGGCCTGCCTGATGGCCCTGCCTGGCCATGCTGACGACCTGCCGTCGCTGGGTGACGCCAGTTCGGCGATCGTCTCGCCACAGCAGGAACATCAGCTTGGCCGCGCCTGGCTGAGCCTGCTGCGCGGCCAGGTCAACCAACTCAACGACCCGCAGCTCAAGGACTACGTGGAGACCAGCGTGTACCGCCTGGCCGAAACCAGCCAGCTGCAGGATCGTCGCCTGGAGTTCATCCTGATCGACAGCCGCGAACTCAACGCGTTTGCAGCGCCAGGCGGCATCGTGGGTGTCAACGGCGGGTTGTTCCTCAATGCGCAAACCGAAGGCGAGTACGCGTCGGTGCTGGCGCACGAACTGGCGCACTTGTCCCAACGGCACTTTGCCCGGGGCATCGAGGCCCAGCAGCGCATGCAGTTGCCGATGATGGCAGCGTTGCTCACCGGTATCGTGCTGGCGGCCGGTGGCGCCGGTGATGCCGGCATCGGCATGATTGCCGGCACCCAGGCGGCGGCGATTCAGGAACAGCGCAGGTTCTCCCGGCAAAACGAGCAGGAAGCCGACCGCATCGGCATCCAGAACCTGGAAAAGGCCGGCTACGATCCGCGCAACATGCCGACCATGTTCGAACGCCTGGCGCGTCAGTACCGTTATGACGCCAAACCGCCGGAATTTCTGTTGACGCACCCGGTAACCGAGTCGCGGATCGCAGACACCCGTAACCGGGCAGAGCAGGCGCCAAAAGGCGGTGTGGAAGACAGCCTGCGCTATCAGCTGATCCGCGCCCGGGTAGCGCTCACGTATGAAGGTACGCCGGGGCTGGCGGCCAAGCGTTTTCGCGCCCAGCTCGACGAAGACCCCAAACTCGATGCGGCGCGTTATGGGTTGGCGCTGGCGCAGATCAAGGGCGGTCAGCTCAACGAAGCACGGGAGATGCTCAAGCCGCTGCTGGCCAAGGCGCCCAACGACATTACCTACAACCTGGCGCAGATCGACCTGGATATCACCAACAATCGTCTGGCCGATGCACAGCAGCGGGCCGAGCGCATGCAGGGGCTGTACCCGGGTAATTACCCGCTCAAGCAGGTGCGCGCCGACCTGCTGGTCAAGCAGAACAAGCCGGCCGAGGCGGAGAAGGTGTTGAACGACCTGATCAAGAGCCGCCCGGATGATCCGGACGTCTGGTACGACATGGCCGAGGTGCGCGGGCTGTCGGGCAATACCATCGGCCTGCACCGGGCGCGGGCGGAATACTTCACCTTGGTGGGGGACTTTGATCAGGCCATTCAGCAGCTCGACTACGCCAAGCGCCGCGCCGGGGGGAATTTCCCGCTGGCGTCGCAGATCGACCAACGCCAGCGAGAGGTGCTGGAGCAGCAGCGCATGGTGCGGGAGATGATGGGGCGCTGAGGCGCTTCAGGGTCTGGGGCGGTACCGCTTCCAACGTTGAACAGCATGCCTGAGCGGTCTCGCCGGGGCGCCGGACCGGCAACGTCATACAGCGGCCCTAGCTGTTAGGCAAGTCATCTGCGACGGGCATGACACCAGGACCTGCATTTCAGCCAGCGCTTACCTCACGCGTTTCCGGAAAGCTTCAACCTGGCCGCCTGGGTGAAATCCAGCATTCGGTTCAGCGGTTTGATGGCCTTGGGCACCAGGGCTGGGTCGACGAAGATCTCGTCCCCGCCGCTGCGCAGGCAATGCAGCACGCGCTCCAGGGTGTTCATGGCCATCCATGGGCAGTGGGCACAGCTGCGGCAGGCCGCGCCGTTGCCGGCAGTGGGCGCCTCGATGAAGACCTTGTCGGGGCACAGCTGCTGCATCTTGTAGAAGATGCCGCGGTCGGTGGCGACGATAAAGGTCTTGTTAGGCAGCGTCTGGGCAGCCTTGATCAACTGGCTGGTGGAGCCCACCGCATCGGCCAGGTCGATCACCGACTCCGGCGACTCGGGATGGACCAGCACCGCGGCGTCCGGGTACAGGGCCTTCATGTCGGCGAGCTGACGCGACTTGAACTCCTCATGAACGATGCAGGCACCGTCCCACAGCAGCATGTCGGCACCGGTCTGCTTCTGGATGTAGCGGCCCAGGTGCTGATCGGGGCCCCAGATGATGGTCTCGCCGTTATCCATCAGGCTTTCGACGATCTCCAGCGCGCAGCTGGAAGTGACCACCCAATCGGCCCGTGCCTTCACGGCAGCGGAGGTGTTGGCGTAAACCACCACGGTACGCTCGGGGTGCTGATCGCAGAAGGCAGAGAATTCTTCGATGGGGCAACCGAGGTCAAGCGAACAGGTCGCTTCGAGCGTGGGCATCAATACGCGCTTGTGAGGGGTGAGAATCTTGGCGGTTTCACCCATGAAGCGCACGCCGGCCACGATCACCGTCTCGGCCGGGTGCTGCTTGCCAAAGCGGGCCATTTCCAGCGAGTCGGACACACAGCCGCCGGTTTCCTCCGCCAGCGCCTGGATGACTGGGTCGCAATAGTAATGGGCAACCAGCACGGCATTCTGCGCCTTGAGCTCGGCAGCGATGGCCGCACGGTATTCGGCCTGCTGCTCGTCCGTCAGCGGGTTGGGCTGCTTGGCGTCGAGGTGAGCCTGTACCAACAGGCGTTCGGAAATCTGGGTCATGATCGCTGGACCTGCAAGCGCGTGCGCGCATCAAATCGAGTGTATCACCCGGCCCTGGCAGATCGGCTAAGGGCGCCGGACGGCGCAAGCCGCCACGGCCCTCTGCGGGCGCGGATTATTATGGAGGCCGAAGGCTACAGAGAAACCCAAGATTTCTAAAGCGGTTTTTATCCAGCCATTACCCGCCCTCGTACCAGCGGCTCAAGGGCAGGTAAAGCCGGGCACTCAGCGTTGCGGCGAAAGCATTGCCAGCCGTGTATTGACGAACGCGGCAAAGGCTTCGAGCGTCATTTTCTGGCCATTGAAATCGACCATGCCATCGGCATAGTGCAACGAGCTGATCACCTTATCGCCTTCCACCGTAGCCAGGCCGCTCTGCACGCCCATCAAGCCGACCATCTCTCCTGCCTGGCCAGACTGCGTGGCGATGGCCTGGGCATCGGTCTGACCGTCGAGCAGGGCCTGCAAGGTCGCCAGGTCTCCTAGCATCGGCTTGGACAGGGACAGTTTGCTGGTGACCTGCGTCACCATCTGCTTCAACGCCTGATCTTGTGGCAAGTCGAAGGAAGACGGCGCGTCGAAGTCCATGGCCAGGTTGAAGTGGCTCTCGCCATTGGCGGTCTTGAGGCTCAAATCTTCGAGCGCCACCTTGGGTTTTGCGGCCAGCAGCGTGCGCAAGTCACCTTGGAATTTAGCCTTTTCAGCTTCGGTCATGTTGATCTGTGGCGCCGACTGCCCGGCATCTGCCGCTGCCTCGAACTCAGGCAAATGCGCCGCATACCAGTTACTCAACGCCTGCAGCGCGGGCGCATGAATGGACTTGAAGCCGACGATCATCTGGGCCTTGCCGACCGCTCGCCCATCCCAGCTAATGTCCCCAAGTTTGTATTCGACACGCCCGCCAAAGGTGTCGGGACCTTCGAGGCTTTGCAGGGTACTGAGCTCTCCCCCCTTGATGACCAGCGCCTGCTGCCTGGGCCCGAGGGTAACCTTGGTCTCGGCCAGATAAAGGTCAGCGTTGCCCGAGAACAGGTTGTCATGCGCAGTCGCCGCCAGCTTGCCACCCAACTTCAGCCCATTGAGCTCGAAGATGACGGGAGGTTGGTCTTCGCTCACCAGCTTCATCAGAAAGTGATCGGCTTCGCCATGGAAGCGCGAATCCTTGCCGTCGCGATCCCCGCTGACCCCAAGCTCCATGCCCGAGAACGCCAGGCTGGTGCCGTTGGCATCGTCGAGCTTGACCGGCGCCAGGCGAACCTGGCTGTCGACACTGCCGCCGTACCCCATGCTGGTCTGGGCGCTGAACGGCACGCGGTCCCCGGCTGCTGCGTACCAGGGCGCCGTGACCTCGTCCTTGTCGAGCGTGGTGTTGCTCAGCGCCAACACTGGCAACAACCTGAAAGTCTTGACGCGAGACCATGGGAACGGGCCGTGCTCGATCTGATCGGTCACGCCCACGTCAAAATTCATGACCTGCTGGTTGCTGGCACGCACATCGCGAGCGACCACACGGTAGTGTGCCGTGCTGCTGAACCAGCGCTGGTCCAGCGATACCAACTCGATGCGTACGCTACCCCCTGTGTTCACCAGTGACTTTTGCAGCTGCGCGTTGCTCAGGGCCAAGGCATGGTCCAGCTCACCCGGCAGTTGCTTGCCGGTGTACCAGGCTCCGCCAACGACCACTGCGGCAACGACCACCGCTACGCCGGACAGGATTGCTACTGAAGTCTTCTTCATGAATAAAACCGATTGATGTCCATAAAGGCTCGCACATCGCCTGCGCAGCCAGGAAAATGCAGCATATCACCGAAGGCCAGGCAGGTTGGCGGCAGTTCCAGGCAGGAAATCGTGCAACCCGTTGCACAAGCCCACTTCAAAGATGTCAATTTTTACGAACACGCTTATGGCCTTGGCAGTGAAAATAGAGACTACAGAAACGCTTGAATGCGTGAATTCCTCGATAAAAAGCGGACCCTCGAAACACCTTGTCATGTTTAACTTGACACCTGAGACCCTATCGTTTTTTATTTTGATCACTTGCGTGATCCAGTCACGCCTCTGCTGCTCCTACATAAAGGTGAACAATATGGAGCCCACCCGCTCGCCGCTGCTGCTTGCGCCCTTCGCTGTGCCTGTCTTTCAAGCCCTCGCCTTGGAGCCACGCCAGCATGCAGCCTGAACCCTACGCACCCGGAGCTGGCCAACTGCGCAAGACCTTGCGTTTATGGCATGTGATCATCATTGGCCTGGCGTACCTGACGCCCATGACCGTGTTCGACACCTTTGGCATCGTGTCAGGCATCACCGCAGGGCACGTGCCGAGCGCCTATATCCTGGCCCTTGCCGGGATCCTGTTCACGGCCGTCAGCTATGGCACCCTGGTCAAGCGCTTTCCTCAGTCGGGCTCGGCCTACACCTACACCCAGCGTGCCATCAATCCACACGTAGGCTTCCTGGTGGGCTGGTCCTCTTTGCTGGACTACCTGTTGCTGCCCATGGTCAACGCCTTGCTGGCCAAGCTGTACCTGTCTGCCATGTTCCCCGAGGTGGCGCCGTGGGTCTGGGTCGTGGCCTTCGTGACCCTGATCAGCCTGATCAACATGCGCAGCGTCAATCTGGTTGCGCATTTCAACCTGCTGTTCGTCGGCGTGCAGGTGGCGATCATCGCGGTGTTCATCTACCTGTGCATACGCGGCCTGGACCAGGGCGAAGGGCTGGGCACGGCATGGAGCCTGTTGCCCTTCGCCGACCAGCAGACCCACCTGAGCGCCCTGGCGGCAGGCGCAACCATTCTGTGCTTCTCATTCCTGGGTTTCGATGCGGTCACGTGCCTGTCCGAAGAAACGCGTGACCCGGGCAAAACCATACCGCGGGCCATTTTCCTCACGGCATTGATCGGCGGCGTTGTATTCATCACCGTTTCCTACTTCATCCAGGCTTATTTCCCCACGATGGCACGCTTTCACGATCAGGAAGCGGCGCTGCCGGAAATCGCCCTGTACGTGGGCGGCAAGCTGTTCCAGTCGGTCTTCATCGCGTGCACGGTAATCAACACCATCGCCTCGGGGCTGGCGTCGCAAACCAGCGTGTCGCGCCTGCTGTATGTCATGGGCCGTGACAAGGTCATACCCGCGAGCGTATTTGCACGGTTACATTCACGTTACAAGACACCCGTACTGAACATTGCCGTGGTAGGGGTGATTTCGCTGTCGGCCATCTTCTTCGACTTGGTCACCGCCACCTCCATCATCAACTTCGGTGCATTGGTGGCATTCAGCTTCGTCAACTTGTCGGTGATCAATCACTGCTACCTGCGAGAGGGCAATCGCCGAGGGCTGGCCAACCAACTGAAGTACCTGGTACTGCCTACCACTGGCTTCTGTATCATCGTTTCGCTGTGGCTGGACCTGAACGTGCACTCGCTGTTGTTCGGCGGGATCTGGGCCACGCTGGGCCTGGTGTACCTGGCCTGGTTGACCAAGGCGTTCCGTGCGGCGCCGCCCAACTGTATCGCCGAGGGATGACGCGTACCGACCATGCACAGCTCAACCACACCCGGTTTCTTCGACATCACCACTGAGCAGGGCCTGCTGCGCACCTCGATCGCGGTCACGCTGTTCATCGCCAGCATCGGCATTGCCTTTGGCTTGGCGTCGGGCTCGTTTTCTATCGTGTTCGACGGCGTCTACTCGCTGGTCGATGCCAGCATGAGCGGGCTGTCGCTAATGGTGGTCAGGCTGATCACCTCCCATGCCAGCAGCCTGCAGATGTCGCGCAAACTGCGTGAGCGCTTCACCATGGGCTTCTGGCACTTGGAACCCATGGTGCTGGCACTCAATGGCATCCTGCTCAGCGGGGTCGCCATCTATGCCCTGATCAACGCCGTGAGCAGCCTGCTGGAGGGTGGCCGTCACTTGGAGTTCGGTATCGCCATGGTCTATGCGGCGCTTACCGTCACCGCCTGCGTGACCATCGCGGTGATCGAGGACAAGGCCAACCGCAAGCTGCGCTCGGATTTCGTCGCCATGGACGTCAAGGGCTGGGTAATGTCCGCCAGCATCACGGCAGCGCTGCTGATCGCCTTCTGCTTTGGCTATGCCGTGCAGGGTACCTCGCTTGAATGGGTATCGCCCTACATCGACCCGGCGGTGCTGGCACTGGTGTGTCTGGTGATCGTGCCGCTGCCGATGTCGGTCGTTCGCCAGGCGTTGGCGGATATCTTTCTCGTCACGCCGGGCGATCTCAAGCAGCATGTGGATGTGGTTGCGCAGGCTTTCGTCGAACGCCATGGCCTGCAGTCCTACCGCGCCTATGTGGCCAAGGTGGGGCGCTCACGGGAGATTGAGCTGTACTTCATCGTGCCGCCGCAGATGGCGGCCAAGACCATCGAGCAGTGGGATGCCTGGCGCAACGAGATCGGCGACGCCATCGGCGGTGAAGGGCCCAACCGCTGGCTGACGGTGGTGTTTACCGGCGACCCCGAGTGGGCCGAATAGCCATCAGCACTCAGCCACGCAGGCGTTCGATCAGCGGCAGCGCTTCGATTTCTGGCCGGGCGAAATAGTAGCCTTGCATCAGCTCGATACCCAGGGCTGCCAACGCCTGGCACTCGGCTTCTGTCTCCACGCCTTCGGCGACCAGCAGAATGTTCAGCCGCTGCGCCACCAGCACGATGCCTGCCACGATCGCCTGGC
Organism: Pseudomonas sp. KCJK9111; assembly: GCF_046231935.1. NCBI lineage: Bacteria > Pseudomonadati > Pseudomonadota > Gammaproteobacteria > Pseudomonadales > Pseudomonadaceae > Pseudomonas > Pseudomonas sp. KCJK9111. The sequence continues at coordinate 52,624 of NZ_JBJJMO010000022.1, forward strand.
GCACCGGGTCGGCGCCGAGGTTGCGTGTCAGCGCCATGTCCAGCTTCAGCAGGTCCGGTTGAAACTCGGCAAGCAGGTTCAAGCCCGAGTAGCCTGACCCGAAATCGTCAATGGCCGTGGTGAAGCCCTGCCGGTCGTACTCGCGAAAGATGGACTTCAGGTGTTCGGTGTCCTCGACCCGTTCGCCTTCGGTCACTTCGAAGATCAGCCTGTCGGCCGGAAAATCGAACTGCCTGGAGGCCTCGAGCGTTGCGCGGATACAGGTGGCGGGACGGTACACGGCGTTGGGCAGGAAGTTGATGCTGAGCTTGCAATCCTGCACCCGATTGAGCCCTAGCTCGGAGGCTTTTTCGATGGCCTTGACCCGGCAGGCCTGGTCGAAGCGATACAGGTTATCGGGTGTGACCTTGGCCAGCACCTGCGCAGCTCCCTCCCCCGCTACCCCTCTGACCAGCGCCTCGTAGGCGTACGGTTTACCCGAAGGCTGGTGAACGATAGGTTGGAAGGCCATGGTGATACCGAAGCCGAGGTCAGCCATCTCACGGCATTGCTTGCAACCCACAGCTTCGAAAGGCTGCGCAAAGATCAAATCGGCCATGGTGTCTCCGGCAGCTTGATGAAGAGAAAGTAGCGCTGGAATAACACGATCGTTAGAACGTCAGGACAGCGTTGTAGGCACTTTGACAGCATGCTCGCCCAGAGGTGCGGTGCGCAAGGTGAAGACCAGACAAAAAGGCCTGGCAGCTCGGATTCATTGGGCTTGAGCGGGCAACTCGGTACACTGGCGCCCGATATAACAGCTGACGACACGGACAACTTCGACATGAATGTCTTCAACCACCGGGGCGGCGAGTACCTCACTGTCGGTGATGCACGCCTTTATTACGAACAGCTGGGCGCACCTGACGCACCAGCACTGATCCTGCTGCATGGCGGCCTAGGACATAGTGAAACCTTCAACGCCATCACCCCGCATTTAGCCCACCGCTGGCGCGTAATCGGCATCGACAGCCGCGGCCAGGGCATGTCCACCCTGGGCAGCGCACCACTCACTTATGAACGCATGCAGCACGACGTAGAGCAGGTGATCGATCACCTGGCGCTTGAACGCGTCAGCCTGATCGGGCACAGCGATGGCGGAATCGTCGCGTTGCGCATGGCTGCCTCGCAGGCCGTGACGGTCGATAGGCTCGTCACCATCGGGGCTCACTGGGCGCTGGGAGAGAACGACCCTGCGCGGGCCCTGTACGAGGGAATTACCGCCGCGAAGTGGCGCGACCTGTTTGCCGAAGAGGTAGCTCGCTATGAGGCGATCAACCCGCAGCCGGACTTTGCAAGGTTGCTGGAGGCCGTGCGGGGGATGTGGCTCGATGACAGCGAGCACGGGTATCCCGCCGCCAACGTCGGTCGCATTACCGCGCCATTGCTGGTGGTGCGTGGCGATCGTGATCGCCTGGTTTCACGCGCCAATGCCCTGGAGCTGGTAGAGCAAGTGCCTGGGGCGCAGCTGTTGAACCTGGCGCTGGCTGATCACTCACCTCATGAAACGCACCCGCAATGGCTACTGCCTGTGGTGGCAGCTTTTTTGAATCAGTGATGACGAGAGGCGAAAGCGATCATCGCTTAACGCCCCTTTGCCCGGTACCTGCTTCCCACCACCGGGCTACGCTTTGGGCGCCATGTCGATGACCGCACAGCGACCATTGGCCCTGACTTTCTGCACCACGTGCGCCCTGTCGACAAAGACGTTGATTTCGCAACTGCCTGAATGCTCGACATCCTGCCAATACTCGCGGTGTACCAATTGGCCATTTTCAGGGCCGGTGTAGGTGCCCGCAGCCTCCCGGGAGATATACGTGCTGTCGCGCACGTACCTGAGCACCACCATGTCCTGATCAGGTGCCACCATGATGACCCTGGGCACACCGAAATAGTCGATCAGCTCACCGACTGGGCGGCCTTTCCATGCACTGGTTGCCTCAAGTGACGAGCAACCACCAAGCAGGACAGCCCCTAGGCAAAACACGAGCAGGCGGATCATGGCTTCTCTCCTTGGTGGCCAGTTACTTGGCAGGCATCTGTGTGAAGGCGTGGTCGATCTGCCTGATGATCTCGGCCCTGAGCGCTTCGCGGTTCAGTATCTCGAATAGCTGGGGGCCAGAGCGGCTCAGCTGCGAAGCTGACATCACGCCCAGGTGCTCCATCTTGAGGGCTTGGCGCTCAGCTGGCTTGCAGATGAAATCACGACTTCGCGCCAACCACGGTTGTTGATCGCCCTGCCATCGATTGGAGAACTTGGCCTTGCGCAAGGTATTGGCCACGCTGCTGAAGTCGAGCGCCCCCCGTGACCCTTGCCCGCTTGTTCCTGCAATCGACTTCGACGTCGTAGACTGTGAAATCGGGCTTGCCGGGCTGCTGGTCAAACAGATAGACGCCCAAGGATTTGGCGCCACCGGGGCGCTCGTAGATGTTACTGGGGTCGCCATCTGCAAGGTACACCTTGCTCTTGCCCAGGCTGGCTTGATGATGCACTACCCAGTAGTCGCCCTTTTGGGCAGTGTCCGCATGGACGGGTAAAGCACCCAACAAGAGTGCAAGCGACAGCAGCTGTTTCACTGGGGAGCGCATGACTGGCCATCTCTCTGCCCATTACTTAGACGGAAAATTTCCCCATCCGCAGTAGTGGGCAAAGGGCTATCTAGTACACCTGGACTAGGGGTCGCCTGCTGAGACTTCATCAGAGGCCACCTTGCACGTGAAACACTGCCCATGAATGAGGCAGTGTCACTGCAGACAGACTACGGCCCCAGCACTTTGACCAG
>NZ_JBJJMO010000023.1:0-55411 GCF_046231935.1 Pseudomonas sp. KCJK9111
TAACGCCAGGGCATTGCGTGCAGCCAAGGAGCGGCACTGATGTCCAGCCAAGCCCTTATTTCCTCCCGCGGCGTGCTCGACAGTGCACCGCCCTTGCTGCCAGCCAAGGTTCTGCACAGCGATGCCCAAGCGCTGCAAGCTGCACGTGAAGTCGCCGCTGTCGCGCGCGAACAGGCTGCCCGTCGGGATCAGCAACGCGAACTGCCCTGGGCCGAAATCGAATTGTTTACCCGCAGTGGCCTGGGGAGCATCAGCGTTCCGAAGGCCTACGGCGGCCCTGATGTGTCGTTCGAAACCGTGGCCGAAGTGTTCCGCCTGATCAGCGCTGCCGATCCCGCGCTGGGGCAGATCCCGCAGAACCAGTTCGGCATGCTGCAACTGCTGCGCCTGACAGCCACGCCGGCGCAACAGGCAGTGCTGTTTCGCAGCGTGCTGGACGGCTGGCGAATCGGCAATGCAGGCCCTGAGCGCGGTACCAAAGACACCCTCACCCTCAAGGCACGGATCAACCGCGCAGGTGACGGCTATCGCATCAGTGGCGAGAAGTTCTACTCCACCGGCGCGTTGTTCGCCCACTGGGTGGCGGTCAAGGCGCTGGACGAGGAAGGTCGCCAGCGCCTGGCCTTCGTGCGCCGCGGGACCCCCGGGTTACGTATCGTCGACGATTGGTCGGGGTTTGGTCAGCGCACCACGGCCAGCGGAACAGTACTGCTCGATGACGTTCCGGTAGAGGCAGACCTGGTTATCGACAACTGGCGTCAGCGGGAGGTACCCAATACCCAGGGCGCCGCCTCGCAGCTCATCCAGGCGGCCATCGACGCAGGCATTGCCGAGGCCGCCATCGATGACGCCATTGCTTTCGTGCGCACAAAGTCGCGCCCCTGGGTCGAAGCCCAGGTAGAGCGCGCCAGCGACGACCTCTATGTCATCGCCGACATCGGCCGCCTGAAGCTTGAACTGCATGCTGCCGAGGCGCTGCTGCGCCGGGCCGGGCAGGTGCTGGACGAGGTCAACGCAGCGCCGGTGGATGCCGAGTCGGCTGCCCGTGCGTCAATTGCGGTGGCCGAGGCCAAGGTACTGACCACCGAGATTGCCCTGCAGGCCAGCGAGAAACTGTTCGAACTGGCTGGCAGCCGCGCCACCCTGGCCGAGTTCAACCTCGACCGCCACTGGCGTAACGCCCGCGTGCACACCCTGCACGATCCGGTGCGCTGGAAATACCACGCGGTTGGCGCGTACCACCTCAACGGCACCCTGCCCGCGCGGCATTCCTGGATCTGATGGGTAGCCTGCAGGACCGCTGCGCGGTCCGGGGCACCGGAGACACACCATGACCACACGCATCATTACCAGCGACGGCGAAGCCTTGGCCGTCGCCTTGGACATCGCCCGCCAGCTACGCCCCGACAGCGCGGTGCGCGACCGTGAGCGGCGTCTGCCACACCCTGAGCTGGCGCTGTTCACACGCTCGGGCCTATGGGGTATCAGCGTACCCAAGGCCTACGGCGGGGCGGGCGTATCCAACGTCACCCTGGCCAAGGTCATCGCCATCATCGCGCAGGCCGACGGCTCGCTCGGGCAGATTCCGCAAAACCATTTTTATGCCTTGGAAGTGCTGCGGGTAAACGGCACGCCCGAACAGCAGCAGCGTCTGTACGCCGAAGTGCTGGCAGGCCGGCGGTTCGGCAATGCCCTGGCAGAACTGGGCACCAAGACAGCCAATGACCGCACCACACGCCTGAGCCGCGAAGGCGATGGCTTTCGCATCAATGGTCGCAAGTTCTACGCCACTGGCGCGCTATACGCCCAGCGCATACCCACCTCGGTGATCGATGACCAAGGCGTTCAGCACCTGGCATTCGTGCCTGCCGACAGCCCCGGCCTGCAGGTGATCGACGACTGGAGTGGCTTCGGCCAGCGTACCACCGGCAGCGGTTCGGTGGTGTTCGATAACGTCCCCGTCAGCGCACAGGACGTCGTACCGTTCCAGAGCGTGTTCGATCGCCCCACCCCGGTAGGCCCGCTGGCGCAGATTCTTCATGCCGCCATCGATACCGGCATCGCCCGGGCAGCCTATGAGGACGCCTTGCATTTCGTGCGGACCCGCAGCCGGCCATGGGTGGACTCAGGCGTGGAGCAGGCGAGCGACGATCCGTTGACCGTCAAGAGCTTCGGGCAGCTGGCTATCCGCTTGCACGCTGCCGAAGCCTTGCTCGAACGCGCAGGCCACTACCTGGACAACGCGCGTGACGACAGCACGGCCGAAGCCGTAGCCGCGGCTTCCATTGCCGTAGCAGAGGCACGGGCCATCAGCACGGAAATCGCCCTGTCCGCCGGCACCACGTTGTTCGAGCTCGGTGGCAGTCAGGCCACGCTGGCCGAACACAATCTCGACCGCCACTGGCGCAACGCCCGGGTACACACATTGCACGACCCGGTGCGCTGGAAATACCACGCCATCGGCAACTACTACCTCAACGAGCAAAACCCACCGCGCCGGGGGACCATCTGATGGCCCGGCAGATCCTGCTCAATGCCTTCAACATGAACTGCGTGGGGCACATCAACCATGGCTTGTGGACGCACCCGCGCGATACGTCGACCCAGTACAAGACCCTCGAATACTGGACCGATTTGGCGCGTCTGCTGGAACGGGGCCTGTTCGACGGTCTGTTCATCGCCGACATCGTCGGTACCTACGATGTCTACGGCCAGTCGCTGGACGTAACGTTAAAGGAATCCATCCAGTTACCGGTCAACGACCCTCTGCTGCTGGTGTCTGCCATGGCCGCCGTTACCCGCAACCTCGGTTTCGGCCTCACGGCCAACCTCACGTATGAAGCGCCTTATCTGTTTGCACGCCGTCTCTCGACCCTGGATCACCTGAGCAATGGCCGAGTCGGCTGGAACATCGTCACTGGCTATCTGGACAGCGCTGCGCGCGCCATGGGCCTGACCCAGCAGCCTGAGCATGACCGTCGCTACGACCAGGCCGATGAATACCTCAAGGTGCTGTATCAACTGCTTGAGGGAAGCTGGGCCGACGATGCCGTGCTGGCTGACCGCGGCCAACGCATCTACGCGCGCCCCGACAAAGTGCGCAAGGTCCATCACCACGGGGAGTTCTACGATGTCGAAGGCTATCATCTGTGCGAGCCGTCGCCACAACGTACGCCGGTACTGTTCCAGGCTGGCAGCTCCCCGCGCGGCCTGACGTTTGCGGGCAACCATGCCGAGTGCGTGTTCATCAGCGGCCAGGACAAGGCTTCAACCCGCGCCCAGGTGGACAAGGTGCGCGCCGCTGCCAGGGCTGCGGGTCGCGACCCAATGGCAGTCAAGGTGTTCATGGGCATTACGGTGATCGTGGCGCCCACCGAGCGACAAGCCCTGGCCAAGCACGCCGAATACCTGCGCCATGCCAGCCCCGAAGCCGGCGTCGCGCATTTTGCCGCCTCCACCGGCATCGACTTTGCGGCTTTCGATCTGGACGAGCCGATTGCCTTTACCCAAGGCAACGCCATCCAGTCGGCCACCCGCCAACTGCAGGAAAACACCTGGACCCGACGCCGCCTGCTGCAACAGCACGCCTTGGGCGGTCGCTACGTCACCTTGGTCGGCGACCCCGAGCAGGTGGCTGATGAGCTGATCGCATGGGCCGACGAAACCGGCCTGGACGGCTTCAACCTGACCCGCACCGTCACACCGGAAAGCTTTGAGGACTTCATCGACCTGGTGATTCCGCCGCTACAGGCGCGCGGCCGCTACAAGACCGCCTACGCCGGCGGCACGCTGCGCGAAAAGCTGTTCGCAACCGACCATCCCTACTTGCCAGCCGATCACCCTGGCTCGACCTACCGCTTTGCGCCTGCCCCCGCCTCGACTGGAGCCTTGCACCATGCTTGAAAAACTATTTCGTCCCATTGCGGCCGTCGCGATTGCCTTGGGCTTCTCCAGCGCAGCCCTGGCCGATGAGCCGCTTAAGGTCGGCACCACCTCAGCCTTTGCCATCCCGCTGGAAGCCGCCGTCGAAGAGGCGCACAAACAAGGGCTCGAGGTGAAGCTGATCGAATTCAGCGACTGGATAGCCCCCAATGTCAGCCTCAACAGTGGCGACATCGACGTGAACTACTTCCAGCACATTCCCTTTCTGGAAAACGCCAAGGCTGCTGCCGGTTTCGATCTGGTGCCCTACGCCCCAGGCATCATCAACAACGTGGGCCTGTATTCCAAGCGTTATAAAAGCTTCGCCGACCTGCCCGAAGGGGCCAGCGTCGCCATCGCCAACGACCCGATCAACAGCGGACGCGGCCTGCAATTGCTGGCCAAGGCTGGCTTGATCACGCTCAAACCGGGTGTGGGCTACAAGGCCACCGAACAGGACATCACGGCCAACCCGAAAAAGCTCAGGATCATTCAGGTCGAAGCGGTCCAGCTGGTACGGGCGTATGACGACGCGGACCTGGTGCAGGGCTACCCCGCCTACATTCGGCTGGCCAACAGTTTTGACGCCACCTCGGCCCTGCTTTTCGATGGCCTGGAGAACAAGGAATACGTGATTCAGTTCGTCATTCGCCCACAAAGCAAGGATGACCCTCGCCTGGCCAAGTTCGTCGACATCTACCAGCACTCGCCCGCTGTACGTGCGGCCTTGGACAAGGCTCATGGCACGCTCTACCAGGCCGGTTGGGAGTGACAGCGATGAGCCATTCCACTGCACGGCGAGCACTCGAGTCCCCTGCACCACCCCGTCAGGCTGAACACTTGGACCTGCGCCCTGACGTCAACCACGCCCATGTGCGGTTCATCGGGCTGGGCAAGACGTATCCAGGCCAGAGCCAGCCAGCCCTGCAAGGCATCGACCTGAACATCCGGCGCGGTGAAATCTTCGGCATCATCGGCCGCAGCGGGGCGGGTAAGTCGTCGCTACTGCGCGCCATCAACCGGTTGGAACAGCCTACGCAAGGCCGGGTGCTGATCGACCAGGCGGACATTGCCAGCTACGACGAGGACGCCCTGGTGGGGTTGCGCCGAAGCATCGGCATGATTTTCCAGCACTTCAACCTGATGTCAGCCAAGACCGTATGGCAGAACGTCGAGCTACCGCTGAAGGTGGCCGGCGTCGCCAAAGCGCAGCGCCAGCACAAGGTGCGCGAGCTGCTGCAACTGGTTGGCCTCGAGGACAAGCATCACGTTTACCCTGCGCAGTTGTCCGGCGGCCAGAAGCAGCGCGTGGGCATTGCCCGCGCGCTGGTGCATGACCCAAGTATCCTGCTGTGCGACGAAGCGACCTCGGCGCTGGACCCGGAGACTACCGCCTCAATCCTGCAACTGCTACGCGACATCAACCAACGCCTGGGCCTGACCATCGTGCTGATCACCCATGAAATGGCCGTGGTGCGCGACACCTGCCATCGGGTTGCGGTACTGGAGCGTGGCCAATTGGTCGAGCAGGGCGAGGTCTGGCAGGTGTTCGGCGCGGCACGGCACGCCACCACGCGCACGTTGCTGGCGCCCCTGCAACCGACCTTGCCAGAGGCCTTGACCGCGAACATCAAGGCTGCGCCAGCGAGCCCCGACAGCGCCATCGTGCTGAAGCTGACAGCGTTCGGCGAGCCCGATCTGTCGGCATTGTTCGCCGAGTTGGGCGGACGCGTGCGGTTGCTGCAGGGGGGTGTGCAATCCATCGGCGCGCATACGCTGGCGCAACTGATCGTGTCGGTGCAGCACTCGCCCCATGACGCCAACCGCCTCCTTGAACGCAGTCGGCGCTGGGCCGAAGACGTGGAGGTGCTGGGCCATGTGGGTTGATCGTCTGCTGGAGGGTTTGCTCGACACGCTGCTGATGGTGGGCGTTTCTTCGCTGATCGCCTTGCTGGTGGGCGTACCGATGGCCGTCATGCTGGTGACCAGCGACAAGGGCGGCATCTATGCGGCGCCGCTGCTCAACCGGGTGCTGGGCGCGTTCGTCAACCTGTTTCGCTCGGTGCCGTTTCTGATCCTGATGGTTGCCCTGATCCCCTTTACGCGGTGGGTGGTCGGCACAACCTACGGCGTCTGGGCGGCCATCGTGCCCCTTACCATCGCGGCCACGCCCTTTTTCGCCCGCATTGCCGAAGTCAGCCTGCGAGAGGTCGACCACGGCCTGGTGGAGGCGGCGCAGGCCATGGGGTGCCGACGCTGGCACATCGTCTGGCACGTGCTGCTGCCAGAAGCCCTGCCAGGCATCGTCGGCGGCTTCACCATCACCTTGGTGACGCTGATCAATTCATCCGCCATGGCGGGCGCCATCGGTGCCGGAGGGTTGGGGGACATCGCCTACCGCTATGGATACCAGCGCTTCGACAGCCAGATCATGTTGACGGTGATCGCCATGCTGGTGGCCCTGGTGGCACTGATCCAGCTCGGTGGCGACCGGCTGGCCCGAGGGTTGAACAAGCGATGAGCGAAGGCGAAGGGCTGCCGCCAAGCCAGCCCCTGGCCTCATTCCCAGCGCAGGTCCTTTGCGGCGACCGGCCGGCCGAACCAGTAGCCCTGCCCCAACTGGCACTGCTCCTGCAACAGGAAGCTGGCCTGCTCTTGCTGCTCGATGCCTTCGGCGTGCACTTGCATGCCCATGCTGCGGGCCAGGGCGATGATCACACGCACGATCGCGACATCATCTTCATCGCACGGCAGCCCGGTTACGAAGCCTTGGTCGATCTTGAGCTTCTGCACCGGCATGCGCTTGAGGCGTAGCAGCGAGGAATACCCGGTGCCGAAATCATCGATGGCCAAAGTCACCCCCAGCTCGCGCAAGCGGTGAAGCTGCTCCAGGGCCACTTCCGGGTCTTCCATCACCGCACTTTCCGTGACCTCCAGCTCAAGCAGCGCTGGCGCCAGGCCTGTTTCATGCAGCACATCGGCCACCTGCCGGTACAACTCATGCTGGCCAAACAGCCGGCTCGAGATGTTCACGGCCACGAATGCCAGTGGGCGGCCTTCCTGCTGCCAGTGCACCATCTGCAGGCACGCCTGGCGTAGCACCCAGGCATCGATTTCGGCAATCAGACCGGTGCGTTCGGCAATCGGAATGAATTCGCCCGGTGCCACCAGGCCCCGCTGGGGATGCTGCCAGCGGACCAGCGCCTCGACCCCAACCTGGCTGCCCAAGGCCAGGTCGTGCACTGGTTGGTAGAACACGCGTAGCTCATCCTGCTCAAGGGCGCGGCGCAATTCCCCGGCCGTTTCCACGCGCAACTGGGCGTGCGCGGTCAGCTCCTCGGTGTACAGGGCGTAGCAGGCACGACCGTTGGTCTTGGCCTTGTACAGCGCCGAATCGGCATTGCGCAGCAACTGCTCGGCACTCAGGGCGTCGCTTGGGAACAGGCTGATGCCTGCGCTGACGCTGATGAACAAGCGATGGCCCTCGAACAGGAAGGGCTCGCGCATGCGTTCGATGATGCGCTGGGCCAGCTTTGCCGCCTGCCCCAGGTCTTGGCAGTGCTCGGCCAGGACGCCGAACTCGTCGCCGCCTAGGCGCGCCAGGGTGACCCCGCTGCTCACCACTTCGCCCAGGCGGGCGCCCACCAACTTAAGCAACTGATCGCCGATCGTATGACCCAGCCCGTCGTTGATGCTTTGGAAATGATCGAGATCCAGAAGCAGCAGCGCACAACCGCGCTTCTTGGCCTGGGCCGCAGCCAACGCCTGTTGGACCCGGTCGGTGAACAACAGGCGATTGGGCAGGTCGGTCAGGGGATCATGGTGGGCCAGGTAGGCCAGCTCCTGCTCCGAATGCTTGATGGCGCTGATGTCACTGAATACCGCCACGTAATGGCTCAGTTCGCCTTCGTCGTCGCGAATGGCGCGGATGGTCTGCCATTGAGGATAGATTTCACCGCTTTTGCGGCGGTTCCAGATCTCGCCGCTCCACTCCCCAGTCTCGGTCAGGGCCGCATAGATCTGCTGGTAGAACGCGGCGCCATGGTGCCCCGACTTGAACTTGCTCGGGCGCTGGCCGATGACCTCATCCTGCTGATAGCCGGTGATGCGCATGAACGCGCGGTTGACGTGCACGATCACCCCCTGCCGGTCGGTCACAAGGACCCCTTCCAGGGTGCAGTCGAACACCGCTGCGGCCATGCGCAGGCGCTCACGGTCTTCGCCGCGCAGGCGCGCACCGGCACCGATGAAGTTCAATAGCCGCACGCGCGAGACGTAGATCAGCAAGGCGCTGAGCAACACCCAAACCACGACGTTGATCTGGCGCCCCACCGTCAGGGCCAGGGGGTCTTCAGTCATGCTGTGCAGCACCACCTCGGCCAGCACCAGCCAGAGGATCGAGAGCACCACATAGAGCGCAGCCATGCGCAAGGCGTCGCGAACGGAAACAGACATGTCGGGTGGAATTGCCCATGGAAAATGTTGGGGGATTATAAAGCTTCTGCTGCCCGACGTGCGGTTGCCGCTTTGCAAAGGACTGGCGCCAAGGCATGCCGGGCACCGCCGCCCCGCTGAAACATCGCGTGGTGAGCTTTGACTGGTTTTATTTCCCGACCCAGGGATAATCGCACCTTTCCCCTGAATTTCGAGGGTATCTCTACCTATGTGGTACAACGGCCTGCTCGACTTGTCGGCCTGGCAACTGGTCGGCATCACTTTGTTGATGACCCATGTGACCATCGTCAGCGTCACGGTCTACCTGCATCGCTATTCCGCGCATCGCGCGCTGGAACTCAATACCGGGCTCAAGCATTTCTTCCGCTTCTGGCTGTGGCTCACCACGGCGCAGAACACCCGTGAATGGACCGCTGTCCATCGCAAGCACCACGCCAAGTGCGAAACCCCGGACGACCCGCACAGCCCAGTCTACAAGGGCTTGAGCACGGTGCTTCGTAAAGGGGCCGAGCTCTACCGCGAAGAGGCGCGCAACCCTGAGACCCTGCGCATCTACGGCAAGAACTGCCCGGACGACTGGGTCGAACGCAACCTCTACTCCCGCTACAAGCTGGGCGGTATCGTGCTGATGGCGCTCATCGACCTGCTGCTGTTCGGTACCGCCGGCATCACGATCTGGGCCGTGCAGATGATGTGGATTCCCTTCTGGGCAGCCGGGGTAGTCAATGGCCTGGGCCATGCCGTGGGCTATCGCAATTTCGAATGCCGCGACGCTGCGACCAATCTGGTGCCTTGGGGCATCGTCATTGGCGGCGAAGAGCTGCACAACAATCACCACACCTACCCCAACTCGGCCAAACTTTCGGTCAGGCGCTGGGAATTCGACATGGGCTGGGCGTGGATTCGCCTGTTCTGCCTGCTGCGGCTGGCCAAGGTCCAGCGCGTGGCCCCCATCGCCCACCGCGTTGCCGGCAAGGCCAGCCTGGACATGGACACCGCCATGGCCATCCTGAACAACCGCTTCCAGATCATGGCCCAGTATCGCAAGCTTGTGATCGGCCCGCTGGTCAAACAGGAACTGGCCCGCGTCGATGCCTCGGTCAGCCACCACTTCCGGCGCGCCAAACGCCTGCTGTCCCGTGAGACCAGCTTGCTGGAGGATCGCCACCATGTCCGTATCGAGTCCATGCTGGCGCACAGCCAGGCATTGAAGACCATTTACGAGAAACGCCTGGCCCTGCAGCAGATCTGGGCGCGGACCAGCGCTAACGGCCACGACATGCTTGCCGCCATGAAGGATTGGGTACATGAGGCCGAGACCAGTGGCATTCACGCCCTGCGCGACTTTGCGTCACAGTTGAAAACCTACTCCCTGCGCCCGACCGCTGCCTGACCTCCGTTGATCGATACGCCCCGTTCTGGGGCGTAAGTTGAGGAACTTCACTGCTCTGTTTCGACTCGAACTGCCCACACCGGCCGGAAGGTGGCCGCACCTTTACCCGTCGAGCGCGCTCTGTGCACATGGCCAAGAACAATCCCAAGATTCTGCCCGGTACTCCTCCCCCCGACGCTGCTCAAACCCTGCTGGCACTGATGCATGCCCAAGGCGAAGTCGCCCGCCTCAGCGAACGTGAGCAGTTGTTCAGTTCGCTGCTCGAAAGTGTCAACGCCGTACTGTGGGCCTTCGATTGGGAAACGCGGCAAGTGCTCTACGTAAGCCCTGCGTTCGAGCGCATCTTCGGTCGCCCTGTCTGCCGGGTCATGGCCGACTTCAACGTATGGCGCGACAGCATCTATCCGGATGACCTTGAATTTGCCGAACAGAGCCTGGCCCAGGTACTGTCCACAGGCTCCGTGGAACACCGCGAATACCGCATTCTCAATGGCGATGGCGAACTTCGCTGGTTAAGCGACAAGTGCTACGTCAGCCAGCAGCCAGGTAGCGATCGGGTAACCATCGTTGGCATCGCCGAAGACATCACCGACAAGAAACGACTGGAAGGCGAGCTTCAGCGCCTGGCCACTACCGATGTCCTGACCCAGAGCAGTAACCGTCGCCACTTCTTCGAATGCGCCAAGCAGGCGTTTGACAAGGCACGCGAGGACGGTACACCGCTGACGTTCCTGCTTCTGGACATCGACGATTTCAAGAACATCAATGACAGCTATGGCCACCAGGAAGGCGACCAGGTGCTGCAGCGCATCGCCCACAGCGGCAGGACGGTACTGCGCCGAGGTGATCTGTTCGGCCGGATCGGGGGCGAAGAGTTTGCCGCGGTGTTCCCAGGCTGTACGGCCAAAGTGGCAGAACAGATCGCCGAACGGTTGCAGCGGGAGGTTCAGCGGCTGAGCTTCGGCCAAGAGGGCCAGACCTACAGCGTGACGGTGAGCCAGGGCCTGACGGGTTTGATGGATGACGATGACACCCTGAAGAGCTTGTATGCCCGCGCCGACGCAGCCATGTATCAAGCCAAGCGCCAAGGCAAGAATCAGATCGTTCAGGGGTGAGCATCGCCGCCGCCTGCCGTCTGTATATTGCTGACATGAAAAAACCCGCCGAAGCGGGTTTTTTTAAAGCCAGCTACATCAAGCGAGTTCAGCGAAGCACTCTTCGATGATGGCCAGGCCCTTGTCCAGCAGGGCGTCTTCGGCAGTCAGCGGCACCAGAATACGCAGGACGTTGCCGTAGGTACCGCAGGACAGCAGGATCAGACCCTTGTCGCGTGCCTTGGCAACGACCTGGGCGACAGCTGCAGCGTTAGGGGTATGAGTGCCTTTCTCGAAGACTTCGACGGCAATCATCGAACCCAGGCCACGCACGTCACCGATGATCGGGTGCTTCTGCTGGATTTCACGCAGGCCGGCAGTCAGGCGCTCGCCCACGGCCTTGCTGCGGTCCAGCAGGTTTTCTTCTTCGAATACATCGATGACGGCCAGGGCCGCAGCACAGGCGATTGGCGAACCGGCATAAGTGCCGCCCAGGCCGCCTGGTGCAATGGCGTCCATGTATGCGGCCTTGCCGCACACACCGGCCAGCGGGAAGCCGCCAGCAATCGACTTGGCGAAGGTCGTCAGGTCAGGCGCGACGCCCATCTGCTCCATGGCGAAGAAGGTGCCAGTACGGCCTGCACCGGTCTGCACTTCGTCGGCGATCAGCAGGATACCGTGCTGGTCACACAGGGCACGCAGACGCTTCATCAGCTCTTTAGGCGCTGGCAGGAAGCCGCCCTCGCCTTGTACGGGCTCGAGGATGATAGCGGCGATGTCACGTGGCTCGGCATCGTTCTTGAAGATGCGCTCGACCGAAGCGATGGCATCGTCGACGCTGACGCCATGCAGCTCGCTCGGGAACAATGCACGGAAGACGCCGCCTGGCATCAGGCCCATGCCTGCGGAGTACGGCACGACTTTACCGGTCAGGCCCAGGGTCATCATGGTACGGCCGTGGTAGCCGCCGGTGAAGGCGATCACGCCAGCGCGGCCGGTCGCGGCACGGGCGATCTTGACGGCGTTCTCGACCGCTTCGGAGCCGGTGGATACCAGCAGGGTCTTCTTGTCGAAGTCACCTGGTACCAGCTTGTTGATCTTTTCGCACAGTTCTACGTAGGGCTCATAGGCCAGCACCTGGAAGCAGGTGTGGCTGACCTTGGTGAGCTGCTCTTGCACCGCTGCAACCACTTTTGGGTGCAGGTGCCCGGTGTTCAGCACGGCGATACCGCCAGCGAAGTCGATCAGTTCGCGGCCTTCGACGTCGATGACGGTGGAGTTCTTGGCCGATTCAACGAAAATCGGGTGGATCTGGCCGACGCCACGTGGAACGGCGGCGACACGGCGTTGCATCAAGGATTCGTTGGTCTTGCTCATAATGCCCTCATTGCGCCGTTGAACATGGCGCTTTTATTCGGGGGTAGCTGGGGTTGCCCGCAGTCAGTATTCGTTGATCGACTGCCGCGAGCGCCCTGGCCACCAGGTGCTGCAATGTAAAAAAGGCCAGCGGAACGTCGCTCTCGCGCCCCGCTGGCAGAGGTAAAGCCTTTACCGTGCGATCAGACGCTGATGCACAGGTATTTGATTTCGAGGTAATCCTCGATACCGTACTTGGAGCCTTCGCGGCCCAGGCCAGAAGCCTTGATACCGCCGAATGGCGCCACTTCGTTGGAAATCAGGCCGGTGTTGATGCCTACCATGCCGTATTCCAGCGCTTCGGCGACACGGAACACACGGCTCATGTCGCGGGCGTAGAAGTAGGAGGCCAGGCCAAACTCGGTGTCGTTGGACATGGCGATGACTTCGGCTTCGTCTTTGAAGCGGAACAGCGGCGCCAGCGGGCCGAAAGTTTCTTCCTTGGCAACGGCAGCGGTCTTGGGCACGTCGACCAGAATGGTCGGCTCGAAGAAGTTACCTTCGATCAGCTTGCCGCCGGACAGGACCTTGGCGCCTTTGCTCACTGCGTCTTCGATGTGCTCCTGCACCTTGGCCACGGCCTTGCCGTCGATTAGCGGGCCAGTGGTGGTGCCGTCTTCCAGGCCGTTACCGATCTTGAGCTTGGCGACAGCGGCGGCCAGCTTCTGCGCGAACGCGTCATAGACGCCGTCCTGCACGTAGATACGGTTGGCGCAGACGCATGTCTGGCCGTTGTTGCGGTACTTGGAGATGATCGCGCCTTCGACTGCCTTATCCAGATCGGCGTCGTCGAACACGATGAACGGGGCGTTGCCACCCAGCTCCAGGGATACTTTCTTGATGTCCTTGGCGCATTCCTGCATCAGCTGGCGACCGATTTCGGTGGAGCCAGTGAAGGAGAGTTTGCGCACCAAGGCGTTGCCGGTCAGCTCGCCGCCGACTTCGCCAGCACTGCCGGTGACCACGCTCAGCACGCCCGCCGGAATACCGGCACGGTTGGCCAGTTCGACCAGGGCCAGCGCGGAGTACGGCGTCTGCGAGGCAGGCTTGAGCACCATGGTGCAGCCAGCGGCCAAGGCCGGGCCGGCTTTACGGGTGATCATGGCAGCCGGGAAGTTCCACGGGGTGATGGCCGCAGTGACGCCAATCGGCTGCTTGATGACGATCAGGCGCTTGTCAGGCTGATGGCCCGGGATGGTGTCGCCATAGACGCGCTTGGCTTCTTCGGCGAACCACTCGATGAAGGAGGCGGCATAGGCGATTTCGCCTTTGGCTTCAGCCAGCGGCTTGCCTTGTTCGGTGGTCATCAGGCGAGCGAGGTCGTCCTGATTTTCGATCATCAGTTCGAACCAGCGACGCAGCTTGGTCGAGCGCTCCTTGGCGGTCAGGGCACGCCAGGCCGGCAGGGCCTTGTCGGCTGCCTCGATGGCGCGGCGGGTTTCCGCAGTACCCATCTTCGGCACGGTACCAATGACTTCGCCCGTGGCAGGGTTGGTCACATTGATAGTCTGGCCGCTGTCCGCATCCAGCCATTCACCGTTGATGAAGGCTTGCTGGCGGAACAACTGAGCGTCTTTGAGCTGCATGTCGGCTTCCCGAATTGTTGATTGTTGAAAGCGCCCAGCGCAGGGCTCCGAGCGTTTGAAATCTCAAACGAATGCTAAGCGTCTGCTGGGGTGTTGGACAATAGGCTGTTCGAAAAAAAGAACGAGCGGTTGAACACCTTATCTGAAATCGGCCCGCTGGCCTGGCGTAATGCAGCCCGCGGGACCTGGGCGAGCACGAATCGAAAATTGTAGCCCTAGGCAGCAGCACCATGGAGGCGAAACACGGCAGCAGGTAAAAAGGGCTACAGATCAAGGCGATGGACGCCGACGAACGAGATAGGTATCATGCGTGCGCGTTGCACTCGTAGCTCAGCTGGATAGAGTACTGCCCTCCGAAGGCAGGGGTCGTGGGTTCGAATCCCGCCGAGTGCGCCATACATGAAAAGCCCCAGGCCAACGCCTGGGGCTTTTTCGTTTGTGCGCCATGTCACACGCCTGGTACTGCCGTACCACAGGTCATTGGTGTTAGCGTGAGGGCCTTCCCGCACGACGGGGCCTCATCAATGACTGGCGAAGGAATGCGTACATTCATGCACCTGAAAAAGCTCACCTCTGTTTCCCTGCTGGCGGCCAGCATCGGCTTGTTCACATTGCCTGCCCAGGCCAACCTCACCCAGCAGCAGTCTGCGGCGATCGTCAAGGCGTTCGATGGCACCGATCCGCATGACTTCAAGCAGTTTCTCGGCAAGCTCAAAGGCAGCGACCTGAACCAGGCCGATGGCCTGGGCGCCACCCTGGACACCTACCTGGCCGGCAAGCCGTTGGACGCCGAGCAGCAGAACGAGATCAATCGCCTGCTCGGGCTCTACACCCGCATCAAGTACGGCAAGGCCGCCACCCAGACGCTGCGCGAATTGGTAGCCATTCCCACGGTCACCGTCGAGGGCACACCTCAGCATGAAAACCCTGAGTTCCTGAAGATCGCCGACAAGATCAAGGCACTGGCCGACGGCTTTGGCCTGGCTTTTCGCAACGTCGACAACCGTGTCTACGAAATCTCCCTTGGAAGCGGCAAGGAAGTGGTCGGTATCCATGCCCATGCCGACGTGGTTCCCGTCACACCGGAAAACTGGAAGCTTGCCGACGGCACGCGCCTGGACCCGTTCAAGGTCACCCTGGTCGGTGATCGCATGTACGGCCGTGGTACCGAGGACGACAAGAATGGCATCGTCGTAGCGCTGTATGCCCTGAAGGTCGCCAAGGATGAAAACCTGCCCCTGGCGCGGCAATTCAAACTGCTGATCGACACCACCGAAGAAACCAGCGGCGATGCCATCCCGTACTACTTCGAGCGCAACCCTACGCCTGACTACAACCTCGCGCTGGATGGCGGCTACCCGGTAGTCATCGCGGAAAAAGGCTACGGCACCGTAATGGCGAATTTTGCCAAGCGTGCGGCCAGCGGCCAGGGGGCCGAAATCGTCAACCTCACCGGTGGGCTTGCTACCAACCAGATCCCGTCCACCTCGGTAGCGACCTTGCTCACCGACGACTCCAGCGCACTGGCGCAGCGACTGAACACGGCCGGTGCCGAGTACGTGAAGCAAAACGGTGGCGACTTCAGCATCGCTGCCAAACCCGACGGCAAGCAGGTGGTGCTCACCGTAACCGGTGTGTCAGCTCATTCCTCAGAACCGGAATCGGGCGTGAACCCTGTCGCGCGCATGCTGGACTTCATCAATGGCGTGGGCAAAACGGTGCCATTGAAGCAGAACCAGTTCACCGATGCTGCCCGCTATGCGGCGGACAACTGGGGCCTGGACTACCTGGGCAAGAAGCTGGGCATCGCCTATGACGATGCGTTCATGGGGCCGCTTACCGCCTCGCCAACCTTCGTCGGTGTGGATGACAAAGGCTTGAAGCTGGCGATCAATCTGCGCATTCCCAAGGGCAAGGCGGTCGCAACGATCAAGGATGAAATCGCCGACAAGCTCGGCAAATGGTCGCAGCAAAGCCATATCACGCCCGCCTACGACTACAGCCTGGATGAGCCGATGTACCGCAACCCTGAAGGCGAGTGGGTCAAGGCACTGCTGGCCGTGGCCAGCGAAAACCTGGGCATGGAGCACGCGTTCGGTACGTCCGCCGGGGCCACCTCGGTGCATGACCTGCCCAACGGCGTGCAGTTTGGTCTGGCCATGCCCGGTGTGAAGTACACCGGGCATAACGACAACGAGTTCAAGACCGTGGACCAGTTCATGCTGGACCTGCAGGTGGTCAGCGAAATGGTGGCGCGGATCGGGCAGATGCCGAAGCTCTGAAGCATCTGCCTTCTTGAGCCTGGGCTCTGCCTGCTTGTGCATGACGACCCGACCTTCGCGTTGGGATCGTCATGCAGCGCGAGCGCGTGCGAACAAGGCGGTGACGAGCCGGCGACCATAAAGCCCTACAACCAGACCGAGCATGATCAACGTTGCAGCCAATGCTATGCCTGCCGTCAAGCGTTCACCGAACACCAGAACCGACCCAACCAGGCCGAAGATCGGCACCAGCAGCGACAGCGGTGCAATCGTAGACAGGGGATAAGTCCTGAGCAAAGAGTTCCAGATCCAGTACGCGAACAATGTATTGGGATAGACCTGAAACAGAAGCGAAAAGACAGCAGTGCTGTTCATCTGGCGCAACAACGCGTCATAGCCTGCGCCGCCATGTACTGCATAATCCAGTATGAACAAAGGAACCGGCGCGACCGCGCTGGACCACACCAGAAATCCGAACACGTCGTTGGTTTGAGCCTTCTTGACGATGGTATTGGCGACACTCCAGCAGGCAGCACCGGCCAGCACGAACGCCAGACCAGGCCAGGTCACCGATCCACCGCTGAACTTTATGATGCACAGCAGGCCTGTGCTGGCGATCAGCATACCGAGCACTTGAAAACGGGTCAGTGCCTCCTTGAAAACCACTCCACCTAGCAGCAGCGTAAAAAAAGCGCTGAACTGTAATACCAGCGAAGCGACACCCGCTGACAACCCGGCTTGAATGCCGAGGTTCACCATACCCCAAAGCCCGACCCCGAAAACCAAGCCATACAAGATGATGAAGCGCCGGGGTACGTCGGGTTTACGGACAAAGAAGATAGCGGGCAACGCGCATAGCCCGAAACGCAAGCCGGCAAGAATGAGCGGATCGATCGCTGCCAAGCCCAGCTTGATCACCGAGAAATTGATACCCCATATCAATGTCACCAGTACAGCCAGCACTCCATGCAAGGGTTTCATTATCGGGTCACCTTAGGTATGGGCCTTGGAAATGTGGCACCTTTCACATTCGTACGCCTTCGCCAGCTGGTAGTGCATATCCAAACCGGCCGTAGACCAACGTTTCGACGCCACTAGACCGCCCCCCTCCTGCGTCAGCGCGTTTCGAACATCAACCACAGCCAGTAGATCAAGGCGGCGGCACTGATTGATGCGCCCACTAGGCAAACGGCTACCCAACCCGCCTGGGCGTAGGTATAGGTCGCCGCGATGGCGCCAAGCCCGCTGCCCAACGAGTAGAAGCACATGTACGCGCCAACGAGCCTGCTTTGTGCGTCTGGTCGTGCGGCGAAGATCAGGCTTTGGTTGGTGACGTGCACGGCCTGTACCGCAAAGTCGAGCATCACCACGCCCAGCACCATTGCCAGCAGCGAGATGTGGACGAACGCCGTCGGGAGCCAGGACAGGGTCAACAAGACCAGCGCAATGCCTGTGGTGCGATTGCCCAGGCCACGGTCTGCCAGTCGTCCGGCCCTCGCCGCGGCGAGGGCCCCTGCTACGCCGGCAAGGCCAAATAGCCCGATTTGGGTATGCGAAAGCGCAAGGTCTGGCGCACTGAGCGGCAGGACCATGGAGGTCCAGAGCACGCTGAAGGCTGCGAAGATGAGCAACGCGAACACCCCGCGCACGCGCAGGGTACGTTCGCTGAGAAACAGCTGCAGCACCGAACGGAGCAAGGCAAAGTAGCCGCCGCTGACCGAAGCCCGTGGAGGCGCGGGCAGCATGCGCCACAACACCAAGGCCATCCCCGCCATCAGCGCTGCCGACACGAAATACACGCTGCGCCACCCGGCCAGATCGGCCATCGCGCCAGACACGAAACGTGCAAGCAGAATCCCCAGGACCACGCCGCTGGTCACAGTCCCCACAGCCTGGCCACGTTGCTCGGGGCTTGCCAGTGCCGCAGCGTAGGCCACCACCACTTGCACCAGCACGGCCATCAATCCCATCAAAACCATGGCACCCAGCAGCACGGCCCAGGCCTGCGCCAGCCCTACGGCACAGAGGGCCAAGGCGCTGAGGAGCATTTGGCAGAGAATAAGTTTTTTCTGGCTGACCAAGTCGCCCAGCGGCACGATGAACAGCAAACCGACCGCATAACCTGCCTGGGTGGCCGTGACGACGATGCCGATGGTGCTGGCAGGCACCGCCAGGCTGCTGGCCATGGACTCGAGCAGCGGTTGGGCGAAGTAGACATTTGCCACGGCCATTGCGCAGGTGATGGCAAAGAGGAAGGTTTGGGAAGGACTGAGTGTGGTCTTACGCGGTATGTCGCAGCGCGCCGTGCCGTAACCGTTGCTAGACGCTTCGGCTGTCGCCGCGCGCTTGTCCGGGCTGTCTGGCCTGTACGGCATGCACTTCCGTCCTTGTACCTGGTTTTGAAAAGAAACCACTTGTAGCGACTTTTAACAAAACAGGTTTTAAAATGCAACAACTGACCACGAGCGTTTTCCCATATGGTTAGCGCTTTTCATCATCTGCTCACGGACAAACATGGCCAAACAGGAACAGCTAGCGCGCAGTGAATGCCCAGTAGCGCGCACCCTTGAAGCGATTGGGGACCGATGGGTATTGATGATCATCCGCGAAGCGTTCGACGACGTACGGCGGTTCAGTGATTTTCAGAAGCGACTTGGTGTCGCCAAGAACATCCTCACCGTAAAGCTCAAGGCAATGGTCGAATTGGGCGTGTTCGAGGTCCGGCCTGCTTCGGATGGAAGCGCTTACAAGGAGTATGTGCTGACCGAGATGGGGCGGGCCGCCTTCCCCATTGTCATCAGCATGCGCCAGTGGGGAGAGCGTTTCCTGTACGGTCCAGGCGAGTGCCATTCGATCATGCTGGATAACGTGACGGACGAGCCCATCGAGACGATCATCGTTCGATCCCGTGCAGGCCGGCAGTTGAGCCCCGAGGACTGTCACCGACGACTGATCACCCGAGAGGGTTGAGGCAAACGCCCTCTGCATGCTCATGACGTTTTTCAATCACCTCGATGCCGTTTCCTGCATTGCCGGACGGCGCCGGGTGGTCGATGCTTGCATGACCATCGCCAGTGTTCCCCTCCACCCGCAGAGGCCGCCATGAAAAACGTCGAACAAATCCTCAAGAGCAAGTCCGAACACCAGACCGTGTATACCATCGGCCCGGACGACTCAGTGCTCGACGCCCTTAGACTGTTGGCCGAGATGAACATCGGCGCATTGCCTGTCGTTGAAGGCAACGAGGTGGTAGGTATCGTCAGTGAACGCGATTATGCGCGCAAGCTGGTGCTCAAGGGACGCTCGTCGGCCGCCACGCCGGTGCGCGATATCATGAGCGCACCGGTGGTCACCGTGGAGCCGAAGCACAACCTTGAGTACTGCATGAACCTGATGACCAACCGGCATTTGCGCCATCTACCGGTGGTGAGCAACGGTGAGCTGTTGGGGCTGTTGTCCATTGGCGACCTGGTCAAGGAGACCATTGCGGAGCAGGCAGGGCTGATCTTGCAGCTCGAGCAGTACATCCGCGGTGAGTGAAACGCTTGGAAACGCGTTTGCCCGCAAGCGCCACAGGTAAGGCTGGCCGTCAGCCGAGTCCAGAACAGTCCACACCCTATGCCGCTTGAATGGCGGTAACGGCGCATTGACTAGGGCGACTCACGGCCACTTACTTTCTTTCGCTGCGGGTAACTTATTTCTTGGCCGGATGAAGTGCTTCGTTCAACTGGTCGATCATGGGAATCCAGTCGGCATCGGCAGTGTAGCTTTCCTTGAGAAAAGCACGCTGGCCTTCACTCCAGAACGGTGCATCGACCAACTTCACATCATCGTCGAGCGGCGAGTGGGTGGTGATGAAGCGCTCGATCTCGACCGGGTCGTCGTCCAGTCCAAGCTGCTTGAACAATTCGGAAAAGTGGTGAGTCGGTTTGTCCATGATTCCTCCGCAGTGCCGGCATGCGCTTCGGTGTAAGCGCCAGTCCTGTTTGAGAGCTTGCGCTCAAGGGTGGGCATCAGCGCCCCAGGCAGGATGACCGCAATCATCGTGCCTGGGAAATAGACAGCGCGCCAAAGCAGAAGACTCGATAAATCCCACCAATGTCCTGAGCAGATGGCTGTGAGCCAAAAGGCGCAGCCCCCCTGCCCTGGATTCACAGCGGCGCGCGGCGCAAGGTGGCCAGGAACGTGGCCGCACCGATGAACAGCCCGGCAAAGGTACGGTTAAGGCGCTTTTGCTGCCTGGGTGTGCGCAGCACCCGCAGTACGCGGGCTGCAAGCCCGGTATAGCCCGCCATCACCAGCATGTCGACGGCGACCATGGTCGCGGCGATGGCGATGTACTGTGGCAGCAAAGGCGCATGGGGATTGATGAACTGCGGCAGCACCGCCAACATGAACACCAGGGCCTTGGGGTTGCTGACGTTCACCAGAAAACCCCGGAACACCAGGCTCAGCGGTTTGCCGATGGGTCGTATACCGGATTCATCGCTCATGTCCATGGGCAGGGCGCGCCATTGCTTATAGGCCAAGTACACCAGATAGGCGACGCCGAACCATTTGATCACATGGAAGGCGGTAGCCGAGGCAGCCAGGATGGCCCCGACGCCTGCAGCAATGATTGCGATCTGCATCACCAGGCCGATCTGCAAGCCCAGCGCATTCCAGTAACCGCGCCAGAACCCGTATTGCAGCCCGCTGGACATCGAGGCGATAGCGCCCGCGCCGGGAGACAGACTGATTACCCAGCAGGCGGCAAAAAAGCCCAACCACACTTCCATCGACATCCCACACCTCGCTCATGCACATGTTTCAAAACATTAAGCTAAGGTGCCGATGAAAAAATGACCAGCGCAATTTGAACGATTCTGCAGCTCTGCTTGCGAGGGGCCGGTAGCAAAGCTCGCAGAGCGCGCGTCAGCTGAGCGCTTCGAGTTCGGCCTGCATGGCTTCAAGCGTTTCCAATGCCTGCATCCAGGCGTCTTCGAGGTCACCTTCACGCTGCTTGAGCGCAGTTTGCCGGGCCAGCAATTCACGCAGCTCGTCCTTGCGCGCAGCTTCGTAGAGACCACCATCACCCAACGCAGCCTCGATCTCGGCCAACTGTGCATGCACCTGGTTGAGTTCAGCTTCAAGCTTGTCAGCGGTCTTCTTGTGCGGTGCCAATTGTTGGCGCAATGCTGCCGCAGCCTGGCGCATGGCCTTCTTGTCGGTCTTGTCGGGGTTGGTTACCGCGCTACTGACCGGCGCGTTGCGCTGACGATAGTCCACGAGCCAGCGGCTATAGTCATCGAGGTCCCCGTCGAAGGGTTCGACCTTGCCATCGGCGACCAGCAAGAAGTCATCAGTGGTGCTTTTGAGCAGGTGCCGGTCGTGGGACACCACTACCACTGCCCCTGCGAATTCCTGCAAGGCCATGGTCAGGGCCAGGCGCATTTCCAGGTCCAGGTGGTTGGTGGGTTCGTCGAGCAGCAGCAGGTTCGGCCGCTCCCAGGCGATGAGCGACAGCGCAAGCCGTGCCTTTTCGCCACCTGAGAAATTCACGACCGGCTCGTCTACGCGATCGCCATGAAAATCGAAACCACCGAGGAAATCGCGCAGCGTCTGCTCGCGCTCGGTTGGGGCAATGCGCTGCAGGTGCAGCAAGGGGCTGGCCTTGTCGTCCAACGAGTCGAGCTGATGCTGGGCAAAATAGCCGACGGCGAGGTTTTCACCTCGCACCAGGCGCCCGGACAGCGGCTCAAGCTCACCGGCAAGGTTCTTGATCAAGGTGGACTTGCCTGCGCCGTTGGGGCCTAGCAGGCCAATGCGTGCACCTGGCACCAGCTGCAGCTTCACCTTCTCGAGGATGGCCTTGTCGCCGTAACCCAGTCGCCCTTCGGACAAGCTCAACAGGGGGCTGGAGATTTTCTGCGACTCGCGGAACACGAAATCGAACGGCGAATCCACGTGAGCAGCTGACAGCTCCTCCATGCGCTCCAGGGCCTTTATGCGGCTCTGTGCCTGACGCGCCTTGGTGGCCTGGGCCTTGAAGCGCGCAATGTATTTTTCCATGTGCGCGCGCTGCGCCTGCTGCTTCTCGTAGGCCTGCTGCTGTTGGGCCAGGCGTTCGGCACGGGTGCGCTCGAAGGCACTGTAGCCGCCCTTGTACAGGTTCAGCTTACGTTGTTCGACATGCAGCACGTGATCGACCACGGCATCGAGGAAATCCCTGTCGTGGGAGATCAACAACAGCGTGCCCGGGTAGCCCTTGAGCCAGTCTTCCAGCCAGAGGATGGCGTCCAGGTCCAAGTGGTTGGTCGGTTCGTCGAGCAATAACAGGTCGGAGGGGCACATCAATGCCTGGGCCAAGTTCAGGCGCATCCGCCACCCACCGGAGAAGTCGCCGACGCGGCGGTCCATCTGCTCGTTGGTAAAGCCTAGCCCCGCCAGCAGCTTGCGCGCTCGCGCATCGGCGGTATAACCGTCAGCACTGTCCAACTCACTGTGCAGCCGGGCCAGTGCCGTACCGTCATGGGCCTGTTCGGCCTCTGCCAACGCAGCCTGCACCCTGCGCAATCGCACATCGCCGTCGAGCACATAGTCCACGGCCACCCGGTCAAGGGTATCGACCTCCTGGCGCATGTGTGCGATCCGCCAGTCTGCCGGCAGGTGGCAATCACCGCCATCGGGCGACAACTCACCGCGCAGCAAGGCGAACAAGCTGGATTTGCCGGCACCGTTGGCACCGATGAGGCCGGCCTTGTGACCGGTGTGCAGGGTCATCTCGGCGCCATCTAGCAAGCGCTGAGGACCACGCTGTAAAGTGAGGTTGGATAGTCTGATCATGATGGTCGCGGAGTCTACCAGCTTCCTCGGCCCATAGCGCGAGTGGAACCATGCAAAGCGACTTGTGGGATCACGCCCTGAGCCTGTACGCCAGGCCCGGTGTGGAAGCGGCTTGCCTCGACCTGCAACGGCAAGGAGGCGATGTATGCCTGCTACTGTGCGCCACCTGGCTGCAGGCCAGGTCAATCGAGGTGCAGCAACTGCGCATCGAGGCATTGCAGGGCTGTGCAGGGCCCTGGCAACGGGATGTGGTATCGCCCTTGCGAAGCCTGCGCGAACAATGGCGAGAATCAGCCAAAGAGGATCAACCGTTGGCTGAACTTCGAGAGCAACTCAAAAAGCTGGAGCTTTCGGCCGAAAGAGCGCTGTTGGAGCGCTTGCAAGCCTGTGCATCACAGTGGCCCGCTGGCAGACCTGGACAAACGGGCGACTGGCTGGCTGGGCTTGCGCCGAGCCAGCTGCAAGATCACCGCGCGCTTGAACAATTGCGCGCGGCGGCACTGGCGCATCAGGCGTCGGTGGACGACGACTGAGCAGCACTTGCATCGGATACTGGTGTGGCAGGGCTCACCGAGTTGCCGGACGATGGGGCTTTCTCTTGCGCAGCTGTCGCCGGCTTGGCACTCGCGGAGCGGCTGCTGGCAGTGCGTGTCGCCGTTCTGGTAGCGGTGCCACGGGTGGAGGGTTTGGCAGGTGCGGGCTTGCTTGTGGCTTTTGCGCCCGCAGCGCCTGATGCAGACTTGGATGCAGCCTTAGCCGCCTGGGGACGGGCTGCATTAGGTTCGGTCGCGGAAGACTTGGCCGCCGTTGCTTTGGCAGGGGACTTGGCCGCGGTAGGCTTCGCGGCAGCCTTGGCCGCGGTAGGCTTCGAGGCCGATCTTGCAGCGGGTTTGGCTGCCACGGATTCAGCGTCGGCGGCCTTGGCCGCAGGCTTGGTCGCTGCGGTTCGCGCGGCTGGTTTGGCCTTGCCGGTGGCTTGGGTGGACGATTTGGCGGCTGTGGTCTTGGCAGCAGGTTTGGTAGCGGCTGGGGCGGCAGCCTGGGCTGCACGTTGGTCGAGGGCCTTGGTGGCAGCTTCACGCACCTTGCCAACGCCCTGGGCCAGTTTCAGGCTGTCCTGAGCATCGCGCTTTAGCTGCTGGATGTAGCCGCGAGTCTGGGTCTGACGGTCCTTGAGCGAGTCGAGCAGCGCTTCGAGCTCGGCAACTGCCTTCTTGGCCTTGTTTTGCGACTTGGCTTTGCCCGCCGTTGCTGCGTCCTGCAACTTCAAGCGACCGTTATGCAGTTTTTCCTGGGCCTTGCCGCGCTGCTTTTCCAACTTGGCCAACAGCTTCTCTGCATCAGCCAGCGCTTGCGAGCAGGCCTCTTCCAAATGTTCAAGCAAGCTACCCGAAAGTTGCTGAAGCAGGTGTAACGGCGTGCTGACTGGCTTTTTCTTGGCCGACATGACTTACCTCCTGACTGATGAGAGTGCGACTCATACTATGCTTCCGCTGCGCAGGCCGCTAGGGCATCTTGACCGCAATATCCATACACTGTTGCATATCAACGTCTGAGCACATTGCGCATCGCAAACACTGCAATCAACAACTCATCGCCGACGCGAACTGCCGTTGCTGAATGCATCATGTGCCCGGCACCGGGTCCGCCCGCACCGCCCTGGACACTGGCATACTTCGCCACCCACCGCCGTAGGAATTGGTCATGCTTCGATCCATTGTTCTAGGTTTTTGCCTACTGCCGATGTTGGCCGTGGCCAACACCGATGATCAGGACCTCGCCTACAGCCTGGGCGCCAGCCTGGGTGAACGGCTGCGACACGAAATGCCAGGGCTACAGCTCGATGCGCTCGTCGAGGGCTTGCGCCAGTCGTACCAGCAACAGCCCTTGAAGTTGAGCCAGGACCGCATGCAGGCGCTGCTCGAACAGCACCAACCGCAGCAGCAAGACGCTGTGCCCCAGGCGCCTGAAGCCGCAGAGGTACGTTTCATGGCCAATGAGCGGGCGCGTGCTGGTGTGCGTGAGTTGATGCAAGGCGTGCTGTACAGCGAGCTACAAGCAGGCAATGGCCCGCAGCCCAAGGCAGGCGCCAAGGTACTGGTGAATTACGTGGGGCGGTTGCCCAGCGGGGAGGTGTTCGACCAAAGCCGTGAACCGCAGTGGTTCAGCCTCGACTCGGTTATCGAGGGCTGGCAGGTGGCGCTGCCGCAGATGCGGGTGGGGGCAAAATGGCGACTGGTGATTCCGTCCGCACTGGCCTATGGCACCGACGGCGCGGGTGATTTGATCGCACCCTACACGCCGCTGGTTTTTGAAATCCAGTTGCTGCAAACCAAGGACTGAATGACCCTCAGACGGGCGCCAGGCCTTCTTCCTTGTGCGCGTTGTGCAGCACTTCAATCAGGCAGTCTTCAAGCTCGAAGCGCTCATGCAACAAGCTGCCAAGCTTGCCGAGCTTCTCGGCGAAGCGCTCGGTGTCCCTGCATTGAGCCTTGACGCAGTGATCGTTGAACGCCAGTGCAATCTGGGTAATGTCATCGATGCGTGGGCTGATCTCGCCTGCAAGGTCAAGGGCTCGGGTGTCTCCGAATGCCTTGGCCTCGCTGACCAGTTGTTCACAGATTTCGAAATGCCACGCCGAGACGTAGTCCACTAGCAACGCACAGAAGTCGCCGTTGGTGTCCTTGTCTGCAAAGGCAGGCTTGGCATCGCGCAAAGAACGATAGGCATGAACCAGTTGCTCGCGCTCGCTCAGCCAACGGTCGATCAGCGTGTTGACCCCGCCCCAGCGTTCCTGTGCATTCTGACAACTATCGAGCATGGCGATCTCTTCCCCTGTGAGCTGATGCCGCTGCTCCTCGCGTAGCGCTGCTATGGCACGAGACAGAATCAGCAGGACAGCATCAAACCTTGGATTTTCGGTATGCGTGCTCGGAGATTATTCCCACGCAAGCTGCCCTTCAAGGTACGCAGGGTAATAACTTCGTACAAGTGTTTAATAAACCGCCTGAACACCACCGGTCGTACGGCGGTTTAGCGTTGTTCGAGGTCATGGGTGACCAAGGCATGCAGGCGACTTGCAAGTAGATGGCCAAGCGGCAACGCAGCCAGGAGCACAAAGGCCATCAGGCTCCATTCGGGTAGCGTCAAGTCCATGAAACTCCAGGTCAAGGCATTGCAAGCAGGGGCCCCGGAAAACAGTTGCCGGGCAAGCTCGTTCCAGTACTGCCCGGCGTTGTGGTCGATGGCGATGGGGCACACCAGATCATCGACAACAACCCCCTGCAACCAGACATGCCTTGCGGCTACTGCAGCGCCACCCAGAGCAAAGCCAAGCGCTAGCTGGGCATAGCGGCGTTGGCCTTCAAGTGTCGGCCCATGCAGCACCGCGCTTAGACACACCAGGACATACCCTGCCAGCAGCACCCGTTGCGTCAGGCACAGTAGGCACGGCAAAAGCCCAAGCGCATCCTGCAGCTTGAATGCGGTGACCAGGGCAGTGAGCGCCAGCAGGCAGGCAGGGAAGAAGAAAGTACGCAGGCGGGCCGGCAGCATGGGCAGTGGGGGTCCCGGTATCGGTGGTCGTGGCTTGAAACGGTAGAGGAAACACATCCTTTGTTTCAAGGCACAACAGTCGAGACAATTCCCAGCGTTGCCTAGGAAATATCCAACTGCCGTGTAAGACGCGCCTTAAGAAAATACGTCAGGATTTCTCCACCCCAAACCGAAAGATTACCTGCCCATGAAGCCCGCGGCTTCCCGCGGGCCAGGGTCAGGTCAAGCGCGAACCGTCTCCGGCAAAGGCAGCGCCAGCAAACGCTCATCGAGCAAACCAAGCCCTTCCTGGAAAAGCTGGTTGCTGCGTTCGGTTTCGCCAAGGCCAGCGAGCAGACGCGCCAGCTCGGCGCAGGCTTCGGGGTTGCGCTCCATGCGCAAGCTGCTTTCCAGGTAGTCACGGGCCTTGCCCCACAACCGATTCTGCAAGCTGAGTCGACCCAGCGTCAGCAGCAGACTGGCATCCTGGGGATGGTCCTTGAGCCAAGCTTCGGCGGTCTGCAGCTGCCGCGCGGGATCTTCACCGCGCACCAGACCGTACAGCCGGGCAAGATGGCTTTCGTAGCTGCGCTTGAGCGCCGTACGCAACACCTGCTCGGCCTCGCCCTGGGCGCCGAGCTGGCGCAGTTGTTCGGCATAGGCCAGGACCAGTTGCGGCTCCTGACGCTGGGCGGAGGTCAATTGCTGCCAGGCACGCTCCAAGGCTTGGCGAGCCGTTTGCGCATCTTCGCCCCGGGTCTGTGCCAGGCTCAGGTTTTGCCCCCAGGCACGACGTTCGAGCGTGGCAAGCTCGGTAGCAGGCAGCACCTTGTTCTTGCGCAGGTCCGGCATCAGGCGAATGAGCGCAGGCCAGTCGCCGCGCTCGAGCTGCAAGCGTTGCAACAAACGCAGTACCTGAGTGTTGTGCGGATGACGCTCCTGCATGGCCAGCAACGTCTGAAGCGCCCCGTCGTTGTCGCCACGGTCCATTTGCAGTTGGGCATGGGTCAGGGCTACGGCAAGCTCCGCCTGAGGTTGCCGCTCCAGCGCACGCTCCAGCAGACCGTCGCTTTCCTCGACACGGCCCTGCTCGTTGGCGGCCTTGGCGGCGCCAAGGTAATACATCAGCGGTTGGCGTTCAGCCTCTGCGGCCCTGTGCAGATGACGCTGGGCACTAGCCCAGCGCCCTTCTGCCAAGTCCAGCTGGCCCTGTTCGATGGCAACGCGGTTACGCCGGCTGCGGTTGCGCCGGGACCAGGGGTTGACCGCCCCGCCAGAGGCCAGGACCAGGCCGACCAGAAAACGCAACACCAGCAGCGCCAGGATGACGGCCAGCAGCCCCAACAGCGCGGCCCAAAGCCCGGACTGGTAACGGAAGCTGCCATAGGAAATCATCACGTAGCCGCTGTGCTTGGCAACGGCCACGCCGAGGGCCGCCGCCACCACAATGGCCAATACCGCCAACAGGTAGACACGCTTCATGGCTTGTCTCCCTTATCCTCGGCAGGCAGATGCCGGCGCTGGATATAGGCCTGAACGGAGGCAAGGCTTTCACTGAGATCAGGGGTCACGACCGAAACGGGTTGCTTGGCCAGTGCGTTGAGGCTGTCGAGCATGGCTTTGCTCTGCGGGTTGTCGGCGTTGAAGTTGGCCAGCAGCACGCTGCGTGCATCATCCAATGCCTGGGCATAGACCTTCGCATCACCGTTGAGCGCTGCCCATTGCGCCTGCTCCAGCGTAAGGCTCAGCGCCAGGCGCAGCTGGTTGAGCTGCTGACCGGCGAGCAACGGTTTCACATTCTCGTCGGCATTGAATTCAATCTGGAAATACTTGGATATTTCCGACCACCATTTGGCCAGGCGACTGGCGCTATCGCCGTCACTGGTCAGCGCACCCATGGCATTGGCGTCATTGTCGAATTCGGGCGACTGGGCGCTCAGTTGCTGGACGAGCTCACGCTGAGCCGCCAATTTCAGGAACAGGCCGGTGCGGTCAGGTTGCTGGGTATTGTTGAGGGTGGCGAGGCTGCGGGCCAGTTGCTCGCGCGCGGCGAAGGCGCCAGGGTCGCTTTGTTCGCGCAAAATCTCGTCCGCGCCTTCGACCAGTGCCTTGGCGCTGGTGATGTCCTGCAAGGCCGACAGCCTCAGGGTCGCCAGGCGCAACAGGTGTTCGGCTTCGGCCAGGCGCCATTCCTTGCGGCTTTCACCGAGTACGGTCTCAAGCCGCTGACTCAGGCGCTGTTGATCGCCTTGGAGCTGCGCCACCAGGCGACGACGGTCTTCAAGCTCACTGGCTGCCGGCAGACCTGCCAACTGCGCGCTGATTTTCTGTTCGCGCTGCTGAAGTGCCTCGGCACGCTGGTTCAGCGCCTCCAGGTGCTGGCCCTGATCGAACTCGCTGCCTTGCAGTTGGTGCACTTGCCAAGCGCCCCAACCACCGATAGCGATGCCGGCAGCGCCCAACAACAGGGCCAGCGCGGCCAAGCCATTGCCGGAGCGCTTGGCGGGCACTGGGGTGACAGGCTCCGTCGGCGCCTGTGCCGATGTTTGATCCTTGTTGGACAAGACAGTCTCGCTCACGTATCCATCCTTTGCATGGGGGCGCGCCGCCTTAGAGCTTGGCGCCTGGGTCGGCAGGTGCAGCGCTGCGCTGCACGGCTGCCAGCAAGGCCGTGGCGCTGGCGCCACGGCAATCCACAACGTGTTGGGCACCTGCGGCCCGGGCCTGTTCAGCGACCCGCGGGCTCGGTACGAACACCGGCAAGCGTGCCAGCTGCGGCCATTGGCTACCAGCCAGTTGCTGCAAGTGTTCGAAACCCTGTCCACTGCTGACCACCAGGCCATTAAGGCGTTCCGCTTCGATGCGATGCAACAGGTAGCCTGCAGGGTACGGCGGCAGGTTGCGGCGATACAGTTCCAGATAATCGACGGTAGCACCTAGCTGAGCAAGACGCTCTGCCAGCAGTTCGCGACCTCCGACACCCCGCACGATCAAGATGCGCGGCGCTGGGTTCGCCAGTACCTGTTGCAGCGCAGGCAATTCGAGCAGGGCTTCACTATCGTCCCCGCATGCGGGGAAGCTGACATCAAGCTGTGCATCCTGCAGCACCGCAGCTGTAGCCGCGCCTACCGTGAACCAACCCTGGGTCGGTAGGTATAGCTGCCGCTGCTCCGCTGCCGCCAGCAGCAGCCGGGCGGCCGGTTTACTGACCACGATGAACCCCTGGTAAGTGGACAGTTCCTTGAGCAATTCCAACTGCGGCGGCTGCAGCATGACAGGTTCGATTGCCAGCAAAGGCATGCAGCTGCTGGCTATGCCGGCTTCGCCCAGTGTGTGGGCAAGCGCTGCACACTCCTCGGCGGGTCGGGTCAACAGCAGGCGCCAAGGGCTCACGAATGCCCTGCCTCGCCGTAGACTTCCTTGAGGATGGCCTCAGCGCCCTGATTGAGCAGGTCTTCGGCCACCTGCATACCGAGCGCTTCGGCTTGCAGACGAGGCGCCCGAGCTTGGGCGACCAATAGGGTACCGCCGTCTGGATGCCCTACCAGGCCGCGAAGCCACAGCTGGTCTTGTTCGAGCACGGCATAACAGGCGATCGGCACTTGGCAACCGCCGTTGAGGCGCTTGTTCAGGGCGCGCTCGGCTACCACACGATCGGCCGTATCGAGATGATGCAAAGGCGCAAGGAGCGCGTGGATCTCTGCGTCGGCGCTGCGGCACTCGATGCCGACGGCGCCTTGCCCCCCGGCAGGAAGGCTATCGTCGACGCTGATGCTGTCGGTGATTCGCGCTTCGAAGCCCAGGCGGATGAGCCCGGCTGCCGCCAGGATGATGGCGTCGTAGTCACCCGCGTCGAGCTTGGCCAGGCGTGTATTGACGTTGCCGCGCAGAAAGCGGATTTGCAGGTCGGGACGACGGGCCAGCAGTTGGGTCTGTCGACGCAGGCTCGAGGTTCCGACGATGCTGCCGGCGGGCAACGACTGGAGGCTGTCGAACCGGTTGGAAACGAAGGCATCGCGCGGATCTTCACGCTCGCAGATGCAATACAGGCCAAGGCCCTCGGGAAAGTCCATGGGGACGTCTTTCATCGAATGCACGGCAATGTCGGCTTCGTGCTCGAGCAGAGCGGTTTCCAGTTCCTTGACGAACAGCCCTTTGCCGCCGATCTTGGCCAAGGGTGCATCAAGCAGCTTGTCACCCCGACTGACCATGGGCACCAGGGAGACTTTCAGGCCAGGGTGGGCCTGTTCCAGGCGCGCCTTGACGTATTCGGCCTGCCACAGGGCCAGGGCACTTTTACGAGTGGCAATACGGATTTCGCGAGTGGACATGTAACGCCCCGAACCAGAGAAATGCCGCCGATGATAGCAGCATCATCGGCGGCACTAGCAGATACGGATCAACAGCATGGGTCGAAGCTGCCAATGACAGCCCGACTGGAGGCCTGCGCGCAACTCTCATTAGCGATGGCGCGTTACTGCCTCAAGCGCTCAGAGGGTCTGCATCATTTTGCGCACGCCTGCTACATGACGCCGGCTCACGATCAGGGCATCACCACCATCTAGCCCTCGAAGGTGCAGTTGGAAATGCCCCAGAGGTGTACGTTGCAGGCGTTCGATCCGTTCCCGCGCAACCAGCGCATTGCGGTGGATACGCGCAAAACGGTCGCCAAATTCATCCTCGAGCGCCTTGAGCGGCTCGTCGAGCAACACTTCGCCCGTTTCATGGCGCAGGGTCACGTACTTGTGATCGGCAATGAAATAGATGATCTGGGCGATAGGAATCAGCTCGATGCCTTTGCGGGTTTTGACGCTGATGTGGCTGCGGGGACCACTGCCCTCGTGGCGTGGACGTGTGAGCTCGGCCAGCAGGCCGCGGTTCGGCCGGTCTGCCCTGCGCAGTGCCTCGCGAAGCGCCTGCCCGTGAACAGGCTTGGTCACGTAGCTGAGGGGGGTTTCCTTGAAGGCATCTTCCCCATACTCGTCATCACCGGTACAGAACACGAGCGCAGGCGGCGCCTCACGCTCGCACAGTCGGGCGGCGACCTGCAGACCATCGAGGCCAGGCATTCCGATATCCAACAGAACAATGTCGGGTTTCAGGCTTTCGATCAGCGCCAGGGCCTCTTCACCATTGGTGGCACTTGGCTCCAGCACGGTATAACCCTCGAGTTCACCGAACATTCGGCTTAGGCGCTCGCGGCCTTGGGGTTCGTCATCAACGATCAGGACATTCATAATTGCGCTGGATTCCTGAGTGAGTCTCGCACGGTTAAAAGCGTAGACAGCTGTGTTTGAAGCGACGCTGCGTGTCACGCTCTAGACCGGTGCGATAGCCAAAGATTCACTGTGGCTGGCAGATTAGCTGCCCGCCTCTTTCAAACTGTAGACGGTCCATGGAACACTGCCGTTCAATCCGTAAAATCTCCGTTGCCTACACCGCGCTATGCCTTTTCCTCGCGCCCACCCTGCAGGCGCCCTGCGGCACTGGGCCTAACCCTGTTATCATCGCGGCAATTTTTCGTTCACGCCTGCAATGAGTGAAACCATGAGCACTGACAAGACCAATCAGTCCTGGGGCGGCCGCTTCAGTGAACCCGTAGACGCCTTCGTCGCCCGTTTCACGGCCTCGGTCGATTTCGACAAGCGCCTGTACCGCCACGACATCATGGGCTCCATCGCTCATGCCACCATGCTGGCGCAAGTCGGTGTGCTCAGCGATGCCGAGCGCGACACCATCATCGATGGGCTCAAGACCATCCAGGGCGAAATCGAGGCTGGCACCTTCGACTGGCGCGTCGACCTGGAAGACGTGCACATGAACATCGAAGCACGCCTGACCGACCGCATTGGTATCACCGGCAAGAAACTGCACACCGGCCGTAGCCGCAATGACCAGGTCGCGACCGACATTCGCCTGTGGCTGCGTGACGAAATCGACCTGATTCTGGCCGAAATCACCCGCCTTCAAGAAGGGCTGCTGGAACAGGCCGAACGCGAAGCCGAAACCATCATGCCTGGCTTCACGCACCTGCAGACGGCGCAGCCGGTGACCTTCGGCCACCACCTGCTGGCCTGGTTCGAAATGCTCAGCCGCGACCATGAACGCCTGGTCGACTGCCGCAAGCGTACCAACCGGATGCCATTGGGCAGTGCTGCGCTGGCCGGCACGACCTACCCCATCGACCGTGAGCTGACCTGCAAGCTGCTGGGCTTCGAAGCCGTGGCAGGCAACTCCCTGGACGGCGTGTCGGACCGTGACTTCGCCATTGAATTCTGCGCCGCCGCCAGTGTGGCGATGATGCACCTCTCGCGCTTCTCCGAAGAACTGGTGCTGTGGACCAGTGCCCAGTTCCAGTTCATCGACCTACCCGACCGATTCTGCACCGGCAGCTCGATCATGCCGCAGAAAAAGAACCCGGACGTGCCCGAGCTGGTGCGTGGCAAGAGCGGGCGCGTCTTCGGTGCACTGACTGGTTTGCTGACCCTGATGAAAGGCCAGCCGCTGGCCTACAACAAGGACAACCAGGAAGACAAGGAACCGCTGTTCGATGCC
Organism: Pseudomonas sp. KCJK9111; assembly: GCF_046231935.1. Classification (NCBI taxonomy): domain Bacteria; kingdom Pseudomonadati; phylum Pseudomonadota; class Gammaproteobacteria; order Pseudomonadales; family Pseudomonadaceae; genus Pseudomonas; species Pseudomonas sp. KCJK9111. Next base: position 33,041 of record NZ_JBJJMO010000023.1, read on the forward strand.
GCAGACACGCTGCGCGATTCGCTGCGTGCCTTCGCCGACATGATCCCGGCCATCAAACCCAAGCATGCCATCATGCGCGAGGCCGCCTTGCGCGGGTTCTCGACCGCAACGGACCTGGCAGACTACCTGGTGCGCCGTGGCCTGCCGTTCCGTGACTGCCACGAAATCGTGGGCCACGCGGTGAAGTACGGGGTCGATAGCGGCAAGGACCTGGCAGAGATGAGCCTGGAAGAGCTGCGTCAGTTCAGTGACCAGATCGAACAGGACGTATTCGCCGTCCTTACGCTGGAAGGCTCGGTAAATGCCCGTGATCACATCGGTGGTACGGCACCAGCGCAGGTACGTGCAGCGGTGGCGCGCGGCAAGGCGTTGCTGGCCGCACGCTAACGGCGCTGAGTGACGGGGCGAGGGCTACCCTGCCCCGTCGCTTTGCCAAAAATATTCAGATTGACGGGGGCTGTAACACAAGCCCCCATCTGGTCGGACTAGCCCGCCGCCTCAGCGCCTGTTGCGCATCATTTCCAGGAAGGACGGCATTGCCGCTTCCTTGTCTGCGACGATTTTCGCCATGTGGGGGTTCTGCCCCATTAGTTCGAGCAATGCCTTGGCCTGAGGGAAATCTTCAAGGAAGTCGATGTTGAGCACTTTCTTGCCTACGGCGCATGCCAGGTCGACCGAGAAGCAGAACATCAGGTCGGCCAGGGTCAATTGCTCGCCTGCCACGTAAGGCGCAAAACGCCCGTTGCGCTTGAGCGTGGCGAAACCTGCCAGAAGCTCGGTGCGCGCCTTTTCCTTGACCAATGGTTCCACGGGCATGCCAAAGAATGCTTCGGCGTAGCATGTACGCGCAGGGAGCTCGATGTACAGCTCGATCTCCTTGACCAACTCATGCACCTTCGCCTTTGCATACGGATCAGCGGGAAGCAGCGCCTTGCCGCCCTGGGTCTGCTCGATGTAGTCGAGGATCACCGTGGTTTCGCTGAGAAAGCCGTGCTCGGTCTGCAGTACCGGCACCTTGCCCCGTGGGCTGACTTCCAGCACTTGAGGCGTCTGACCGCTGAAGAAGAGGACTTCTTCGAAAGGCGCGCCCTTTTCCAGCAAGGCCAATTTGACCATGTTGTAGTAGTTGCTGACAGGGAATCCGTGGAGCTTGAGCATGGTTCGACAGCCTCCGGGCCGTATGGGAATGGCAGGGCTGTTATAGCCCTTTGGCCATCGGCTGACCAGCGTCATGCACCTGGTCGATGACCAGGCATTGCCACCACGGACGTGGCAAACTGTAGCGCCCACGACAGGAGTAAACCCATGAGCGAGCCCACCGATATCGACAATGACGATGAAGCGTTCGCCGAAGCCACGCTGACCCAGGCCATCGAAAACCAGATTGAAAGCGGCGAGCCGGCTGCGGCGAAGGCTACGTTCAACAAGCTGACACTGGTCGGGTATGAGCGCGAGGATATCCTCAACCTGATGGCCCACGTGCTGGCCTTCGAGATCGACAACATGCTGGCGCAGGACCGAGCCTTCGATAGCCAGTGGTATGAAAACGCCTTGCGCGCGCTACCCGAACTGCCTCCTGAGATGGATCAAGGCGACGGCGAATAACCCGGCTACACTCCAGATTCAGGCACCCCCGCGGTGCCGCTATCCTCGTCTGGAAGTCAGGAGTCGCCATGTCCTTTTCACCCGAACTGATCGCTGAACTGGAAGTGCTTGCACTGTTCAATCTCGACAGCAGCCAGGAAGGCATCAAGATTCACAACACCGCATCCCCGACGCTCATCGCCGCCGCGCAGCGGCTGCACGAAAAAGGCCTGACCGATCAACCCGACGGTGGCTACCTGACCAGCCTGGGTCACGATGCGGTCGAAAGTGTTCAGTTACTGCAGAACATTCTGAGAGCGCCCCAGCCGGCCTGACCGTGTGATTGACTGGGGCTGCGCTGCAGCCCCTGCTGTACATTGGCCGCGGAACGCTCATTCACAAGCCGTAAACTCTGTTTTCTCGGCTGCGCGCGCTTTGCCTGACTCTTGTCTCGATACTTTTCACACAGACTTTATTTTCCCCTCAGTGCTCGATGGGACGCTTCCAACCGCCTCCAAGCGCCAGAAACACGCCAACCTGCCCCATTGCAACCTGGCTGTTCGCAGCCGCCAACTGCGCACGCATGTCGGTATAGGTCCGCGTCGCCTGCAAGTCCGCCAGAAATGACTCACGCCCAGCCTGGTAGTACCGGTGCGTCTGGTCGGCCGCTTCCCGAGCAGACTTCTCTGCCTCGGCCAGTGCATCGCGCCGGTCCAGCAGTGCGCTGTATTGAGCCAGCCGTGTCTGGGTTTCGCGTATGGCATTGAGTACCACACCATCGAAATTCGCCAAGGCCGCCTGGGTGGACGCTTCAGCCATGCGAATTCGGGCCCGCGTGCCGTTGGTGGGGATGCTCCAGCTGATCTGCGGGCCGAAGCCCCAGCGGTTGGTCGCAGGCTCGCCCAGGTTGTCCAGGATGCCGATGGTCCCGACCTGCGCGCCGATGCTGATCTGTGGATAAAGCGCGCCGGTCGCCACACCGATATTGGCGGTGGCAGCCGCCAATTGACGCTCTGCCTGGCGTACGTCGGGGCGACGTTTGAGCAACGCGGCGCCATCGCCCACCGGCACTAACTGGGTCAGCTGCGGCAGTTCAGAGCAATCGGCAGTTCCTGCTGGCAGCTTCTGCACGGGGACCGCCAGCAATGCGGCCAGGGTATACAGGCCTGTCTCACGCTCGGCCTTGAATCGCGGCAGCTCGGCGCCCAACGACTTGAACTGGGTTTGCGACCGCGTCACCTGCGTTTCATCACCACGCCCCGCATCGCGCAGGCGCTGGCTGAGCCTGACGCTTTGCGCCTGTAAATCGAGCGACTCACGGGCAATGTGGTATTCCTCGTTGGCCGAGCACACTTGGGTATAGGCCTTGACCACATCCGCCACCAGCGTGATCCGCGCCGTGTCCGCTGCGGCCTGTACCGCATCGGCACTGGCCCTGGCAGCCTCCGTACCGCGTTTGAAGGTGCCCCACAGGTCGAACTGGTAGGACGCGCTGATGATCGCCTCGCCGATGTTCGCCACAGGCACCTTCTCGGGCTGCAAGAAAGCCTCCCCAGATTCCTGCAGGCGCTGGGCACCTAGCTTCACTCCACCGTCGAAGCCCCCTTGAGATTCAGCGATGTCGACCTGCGCACGGGCCTTGGCGATGTTCGCCGCTGCTACGCGCAATTCGGCATTGGCACTCAGGGCCTGGCGTACCAGCGCGTTCAACCGCGGGTCGTGATACAGCTGCCACCAATCTTCCGGCACCGGTGCCGACACCACGCTGTCGGCATCTTGGCGCAGGGGGCCGTTGAGGTCAGTGCGCTGGATTGCCGCTTCTTTGGGCAGCTCGTAGTCTGGCCCGACCGTCATGCAGGCGCCGAGCGACAGGCATAGCCCTGCGAGCATCAGCCGTTTCATGGGTGCATGTCCTCGACGATCGAGACGGTGGCGGTTCGCCCGGCAATCATGCGGAAATCCTGCGGGACTTCGTCAAAGGCGATCCGCACCGGAATCCGCTGGGCCAGCCTCACCCAGCTGAAGGCAGGGTTGACGTTGGGCAGCAGGTTGGTGCCGCTGCTGCGGTCGCGGTCCTCGATGCCGGCTGCAAAGCTTTCCACATGCCCACGCAGGCGGGTGTTGTCGCCCATCACACGAATATCCACCACGTCCCCGATGTGAATGCCCCCCAGCTTGGTTTCCTCGAAGTAGCCATCGACGTGATAAGAAGCACTGTCGACCACCGACAGCACCGGTCGCCCGGCGGTTACGAACTCATGGTTGCGCGGCGCGCGATCGTTGAGATAACCGTCCACGGGGCTGCGCACCACCGAGCGATCCAGGTTCAACTGGGCACTGTCGACAGCCACCTGCGCCTCGCTGACCGCCGAGCGGGCGCGCGCTTGGCGCGACTGGCTTTCTTCGAGCTGTTCGGCCGCGACCAGGTTGCCCAACTTGCGATTACGGTTCACCTCCCGCGAGGCCTGGGCCAAGGTTTCCTGACGCTCGCCGAACGTGGCCTTGGCCTGACGCAGCGCCAGGGTGAAACGGTCCTGGTCGATGGTGAACAGCACATCGCCACGCTTGACGGTCTGGTTGTCGCGCACCTCGACCTTCTGGATCAACCCGGATACGTCCGGGGCGATCTGGATCACATCGGCGCGAATGTGGCCATCGCGCGTCCAGGGTGCGAACAGGTAGTACACAACCATCTGCCAGACGAGTACGGCGGCAAATGTCACGACCAACAGAGTAAGGACCACACGGCCCAGGGTCAGCAAAGGTTTTTTCATGGCAGCATCAGGCTTCGACAGAAGTGGTCCACCGCACCGAGCAGCACGGCGTAGAGGGCAACGTTGAACAATGCCCGGTGCCAGACCAGGCGATAGAAGTGCACACGCACCAGTACGGCGTGGACACCCAGAAACAGCAGGTAGGTTCCAATCATCATCACCAGCAGCGTGGGCAGGAATACCCCACTGATATCCAGTTCACCGATCACAGGGGTGCTCCATCCAGGCCAGACGGTAGTTGCAGTTGCTCCGCAGGCTCGAGCATGACCTCGACGCCCGGCAGCAGCGCCAGGCGCAGGCCAGCCAGCGCATGCAACAAATGCGGGCGGGTGTCGAGCCGTTCGCAGGGCTCATCGAGACTGAGCGCCAGCCGGGCCCTTTCCATGTTGCGCAAGAGTGCAGGTGGCGCGTGCAGCCGCTCACCGGCGCGCAGGCAGGCCGCGTAATGGGCACCCACTTCAGCGATCACCAAGGCCAGTCGTTCACGGGCGACCTGACCGGCACGCGGCATGTACGCCAGCAAGTCGAGCAGGTTCAGCCCAACACGCAAGTCCCGTAGCGCCACGCTGCTGTCCTGGCCGGTTTGCGACAGGCGAGGTAAATGCTGCATCAGGCGATCGAGCATTTTTACACCCACCTTGCGATGCTCGGCCAAGGTTGCGTGCTCGGTCACCTCGACGATGTCGCGCCAGGCGAAACGGGTCATGCGCTTGGCAGCCAGCTCCACACCGAAGGGGCGCATGACCAGGGTCCAGATGAACGCGAAGAGCAGGCCAACCGGGCCGGCGAGGTTGGAATTGAGGAAGGTGAAGAAATCGGCGTCGTAGGCACCCTGGATGCTGATGAAGGTCGAGGTGTTGACGATGGTCAGCAATGTCCCTAAGTAAAAGCGTGGCTGTACCGTCAACGTGCCGATGCAGATGAAAGGCACGGCGAAGGCCAGTACCAGCATCGGGAAGTCATGCAGGTTGGGCAGCACGAGGAACAAATACAGGCTCGAGAAAATGACCGACAGCAGGGTCCAGAAGAAAAAACGGTAGATCTGTGGGGCCGGGTCGTCCATCGCCGCGAAGAAGCTGCAGGAGACGGCCGCCAGGATCACCGCGCTGGCGCCGTCATTCCAGCCCAGGCCGATCCACAGGCCGCAGGCAACGATGATGGCCAGGACGGTGGAGGTGACCGAGTAGAGCATCAGGCCCCGGTCGAAGAATGGCCGCAAGCGTGCCAGGCGCCAGTGCCGGTAAACGGCGCGCCAGGGGGTGGCGTCGTCGGTACGCAGGGCATGCTGCAAGGTGCAGCAGTCCTGCCACAGGTCTACCCATTCGGTAAGCCGATAGAGCGCGTTGGACAGCAACAGCTCGGCCCGTTGGTCCAGTGCAGCCGCACCCGGGCGCAGGTCGTCGATCCTTTGATGCAGTGCTGCCCACCGCTGGACAGAGGGGCTGTCTGCGGTGCCCTTGAGCCATTCACGTGCAGCATCGAGCACAGGCAGGATGTGTTCGAATTGCTGCGCAGCGCGCCCTTGCAACGCCGCCAATGCATCGTCCAGCGCGTCGATGACCGGCAGCAGGTGGATCATGCGCCCACGCAGCTCACGGGCGTTTTTCAAGGTATGGGGGCCGGTACCTTCATGGCCGAGCTGGCCGATCATCAACTCCAGTGAGTTGAAGGTCGCCACCATCGCCCCGCGCATGCCACCGACATCGACTGTGCTCTGCTGACGGGCCAGATAGCTGTCGCTGTAGCGAATGGCATCGTTGAACCAGTTGCCAGTCGCCCCCACCACCACGGGCGCCAGCCGTCGCGGCCAGAAAATGGCCCCGACCACGGCTGCGCAGACGATCCCCAGGCAGATTTCCTGGGCCCGCGAGGAAGCTACGTCGAACACGGCCAATGGGTTATCGACCACTGCCAGGGCGATCATCGGCAAGGTATACCCGGCCAGCATGAACACGTAGTTGTTGGCCGTGCGCACATTCAGCGAGAGGAACAGCAACGTCCCCGTCCACAGGGCCACTGCGATGCTCAGCAGCAGCGGCGACTGCACCAGGGGCGGTACCAGCAGCACTGCCCCAGCGGCGCCCAGCAAGGTGCCGAGGGCGCGGTACAACGCCTTGGAGCTGGTAGGCCCCAGGAAGGGGCTGGAAACGATATAGACGGTCGCCATGGCCCAGTACGGACGCGGCAACTGCATGAGCAGGGCGATATACAGCGCGATCATGGAGGCGGCGAATGTGCGCACGCCGTAGAACCAATCGCGCGCCGGTGGCACCGAGCTGAAGAAGCCGTTCATGCGACCCCGCCCGTGCTGCCCAGCCCGGCTGCTTCAAATGCGCGCAGTACACGCAGCGTGGCCTGCAGGTCTTCTGGATCGAGCCGACTCAGCACATCACCGCGCACCCTCACCAACTCCGCCTCGATGGCCTCGGCCAGCACGCGCCCTTCAGCCGTAAGGCTCAGGGCCTTGGCGCGCCTGTCCATCGGATCTTCGCTACGCAACACCAACCCGGCCCTGCACAGCTGGTCGAGCAAGCGCACCAGGGACGGGCTTTCCAGCCCGGCCGCCTGGGCGACCGCCACCTGGTGCACACCATCGCCCAGGCGCACGATCATCAGCAGTGGCGCGGCACAGGCTTCGGAAATGCCGTAGCCGGTCAGTGCCATGTGGCAGATGCGGCGCCAGTGCCGAGCGGCAACGACCAGGCCACTGCTGACCTGAAGACGCAGAAGATCAAGGGACATGGGAATCACATATATTCATAGTTTGCTAACTATCAATATACGCCTGGTGCTCCCCCTTCCGTCAACCGGGGGCGACGAAGCGCCTGCATGAAATCTTGTTCACACGGCCATACCAAGCGCTACCCACGCTACTACTTCAAGGCTGGACCTGATCTTCCAGCTTCATGGTCAGGGCCAAGGTACTGCCCATCTGCACGGCGCGATCGCGCCATTGCTGATAGCGCTCCTGATCGCGTCGACTGAAGTGCACGGCCAGTTCTTCTGCCGCCTGCACTACACCCGCAGCGGCCGCCAGTTCGAGCCAGTATAATGCTGGCTTGAGCTCCGGTTGCACATGCAGGCCGTGAATCAGCCGGTAGCCAACCTCGAAACGACAGCGTGCCTCACCCTGTTCGGCACCCTGCAGGAACCATCGGTAGGCCAGCTGCGGATCGATCTGCCATTGCATACGGCCGTCGCACACTTCTTCTTCGTACAAGTCTCCCAGCGCAGCGGCCGCATGCGACATGCCTCGCTCGAACGCCTGGCGGTAGCATTCGGCGGCTTGCGTGTAGGAACGATCCACACCTTTGCCGAAGTAGTGCTGCTGCCCCAGGTTGAACCAGGCCACGGCACTGCCTTGCAATGCCGCCATGCGCAGAAGGTGCCCGGCCAACACCGTATCAGCATGCCAGTACTTGCCATTGAGCCAGATCCAACCCAGGTCGTTCAGCGCTGCCACGTTCCCCTGCAGGGCTTGCAGGCGCAGATCCTGGTAGACCGCTTGCAGGTCACTGGCTTCGTCCAGACGGCTGACCAGCATCGTCCGTTGACTGGGCATGCCGACACCTGCAAACAGCCGCTGGCGTCGGGCGACAGCGGGCGGAACGATCACCTGTGCCGGAAGCAGGCGGGCGAGCAGCGAATGGATATTGCCGACAGCAGACATGTTCATCCTCATTGAACGACGCACAACCTCAACCTTCGGCTGTGATGAGGCGTGATTCTGCGCAACAGGACGTCAAAACCTGTCGCGAACGATTCGGCGGCAGGCAACCAACCGTCACTTACTTGATCTGAGCGGTCCGTGGCCAATTGCCATGCCCCTCGCGTGCCGCCATCCTAGAGCGGCAAGCCTAGACAAGGACGTTACCTTTTGCCGTTCGCCACCACTCGCGCCACCCTCAGCCGTCAGTGGGCGCTGCTGCGCCAGCTTCCGGGCCGTTCTCCAGGCCTCACCAGTTCCGAGCTGGCTTGCCGGCTACGAGACCTGGGCTTTACCGTCAGCAAGCGAACCGTGGAGCGCGACCTCAATGACCTGTCGTTGATCTTCCCGCTGGAGCGCAATGACAAGAGCATTCCCTACGGGTGGCACTGGGCCGCGGGCGTTGTGAGCGAGCTGCGCGGCACCACCGATCTGCTGGCGCATCTCAAAGGAGAAGCGCTGCAAGCGCCACCGGGCGAAGGCATTGAATTGGTGGCGCGCATCAGTGACCCACTGGCGCGCCAGCTCAGAGAGGCTCCACTGAGCAGCGACATGCAGTTGACCGCCCATGACCAGGGGCATCGGCTGCGGGCCACGGTGAGCGACGGGAGCTCGTTGCGCTGGTGGCTTTTGAGCCGTGGGGACGAACTGGTGGTCGAGCAGCCTGCGCAGTTGCGCGAAGAGATCGGCAAGATTCTGGCTAATGCGGCAGCCCAGTACGCAAACTCATAGTCTGGCGCCATACCCCTTGAAGCAGCCGGGCTGTTCAACCCCGGGGCGACGCTGCTGCCGGCCTCCACGCCGTGAGCATGGGAAGACTGCCGGCTAGATCAAACAGGCCAAGGACCCGAGTGGGCGCGGCAAGGTCGCCCTTGGAACCGTATCGAAACGGCAGTCCACTAGACCTTTGTTGACTACGCCAAAAAAACGATATGATCTGAAGTATTTGGATAGCATAAAAAAGTCAAGGTTGGACACGCAAAGAGCCGCTTTAAAAACAGACGATATAAAGCTTGACTCTAGAGCAGAAGTTTTTTTAAAGACGGAAAGGTATATTAATACGCTCAAAGGCATGCTCCGCGATGTACAGAGCAAACCCTCAGCACATCAAAACAGTTACATAGATTTGATAGCTGCCTCCATATACGACCAAGCCAGCGCCAACGGTGTGCCCATAAAAGATGCCCTAGGTATTCACTGGAGAACTTATTATGGGAGATACCTCAAGGGCATAGCCCAGAACTTCCGTATCGAATGGGGCGCAACCTTGAAGGACAGCAGAATCTTCCATAGGCATCCCCTGACACTCCCCCCTGATCCGGCTTCAATACGACAGCCTGGACCACTTGTGATTAATATTGACTGATGGGTAGGGTCCAGCCTCACGCAGCCGTCTACTGCAGACCTTCACTGCTGGATGCCCCAGCGATTTACCGTTAATCTTTCCAGCGTGTTGAATACCGCCCCCTCAACCAGCAGCCCGATCAGGATGACCACCGCAAGGCCTGCGAACACCTTGTCGGTATAGAGTTCGTTGCGGTTCTGAAAGATGTACCAACCCAGGCCACCTTTGCCGCTGCTGGCACCAAAGACCAGTTCTGCGGCAATCAGCGTGCGCCAGGCGAACGCCCAGCCGATCTTGAGCCCGGACAGAATCGAGGGCAACGCCGCCGGCACCAGTATGTGCATCACCAGCCGTAGCCCTTTGAGGCCGTAGTTGCGCCCGGCCATGCGCAGGGTGTCGGAAACACCCTGGAACCCTGCATAGGTATTGAGCGCCAGGGCCCAGAGCACCGAATGCACCAGGACGAAGATCAGGCTGTTGTCGCCTAGCCCGAACCACAGCAAGGCCAATGGCAACAGAGCGATGGCAGGCAGGGGGTTGAACATCGAGGTCAAGGTGCTCAGCAGGTCGCGCCCAAGCTGGGTGGAGACGGCCAGGCTGGTGAGACCAAAGGCCAGGATAATCCCTAGCAGGTAGCCCTTGAGCAAGATCACCAGCGACACGCCGACCTTGGCCGGCAGCTCTCCACTGACCAGGCCTTCCCACAGCGCGGCAGCTGTCTGCAGGAAGGTCGGTAGCAGCAGGTCGTTGTCCTGATAACGGGCGACGGCTTCCCACAGCAATGCGATAACTATCAGGATGACGGCCTTGCGCAGCCAACCGTGCTGCCAGAGGCGCTGACTCAACGACAGGTCGCGTTCCACAGGCACGCTGAGCAATGGCTCCAGCTGCACCTCGTATTCCTGGCGCACAGGGGTTGTGGTCATGGCTCAAGCTCCTGATCAGTAGGCAATGCGGATGTCGTTGAAACCAATGTCATCGACTTGAGCGGGGTCGGCCGCTTCATCGAACAGCAAACGGTGTATGCGCAGGGCACTGGCCTGGAAATCGCTGCCCCCCAGGCTGCCCAGGTCATATTGGTGGCTGTGCACCTCGGCGCGTACCCGGCCGGGGTGAGGCGAGAGCAGCAAGATGCGGTTGCCCACCACCAAGGCCTCTTCGATGGAGTGGGTGACGAACAGCAAGGTGAAGCGTACTTCCTCCCACAGCAGCAGCAGCTCTTCCTGCATCTTGCGCCGGGTAAGTGCATCAAGGGCGGCGAACGGTTCGTCCATCAGCAATATCTTCGGCTGCGTGGCCAAGGCCCTGGCAATCGCCACGCGCGCTTTCATGCCGCCTGACAGCGTATGCGGATAGGCATCGGCAAAGGCTGCAAGACCAACTTTCTCCAGGTAGTGAAGCGCCCGTTCTTCGGCATCGGCCCGCTTCAATTGGCCCGATACCAACAGTGGAAACATGACGTTGTGCTTCACCGTCTTCCAAGGCGGCAACTGGTCGAATTCCTGGAACACCACGATGCGGTCCGGCCCCGGGCCGCTGACGGGTTGCCCCTGAAGCAGGATCTGTCCTTCACGGGGTTCGATGAAGCCGGCCACGGCTTTGAGCAAGGTTGACTTGCCACAACCGGATGGCCCCAGCAGGACGAAGCGATCAGCCTGATCCACCTCGAAACTGACCTGATGGGTAGCGCGTACCACCCGTTGCCGGGTCCGGTATTCAAGGGTAAGGCCCTGCACGTTCAACAACGGCGGTGCTATGGGATGGCTCAAGGTGCTGACCGTGTGGCCTGGCAATGGCGCAGTCATGGCTCAGCTCCCCTGCAGCGGGCGTTCATCCTGGAAGAAATAATCCTTCCACGACGCTGGCTTGTGCTTGATCGCGCCGACCCTGTAGAGAAATTCGGCGAGCTTGTAGGTGTTCTTTGGCGTGACGGTAAATTCGTACCGAGGGTTGTCGATCAGCTTGATGAGGCTTGCGCGGTCGATCTTGGCGTTGGTCACACGGATGTAGGTATCGGCGGCTGCCGCCTTGTCGTTCTGGGCAAACGTGGCCGCTTCGGCGATGGCATCGACGAAGGCTTTGTACGTCTTGGGGTTGTCCTTGCGGAACTTTTCGGTGGCAAACAGCAGCGTGGGCGAATTCGGCCCGAGCAAGTCGTAGCTGTCGAGCACGATGTGCACGTTCTTGTTGGCCAGCGCCTGGTCCTGGAACGGCGGGTTGGAGAAGTGCCCGTTGAGTTCGGTACCGCCTGCCAGCAAGGCGGCCGTCGCATCAGGATGAGGAACCGCCAGGGTGTACTTGTCCAGGCGGTTGTATTGCTCGTCTCCCCATTGCTGCGCCGCGGCGTATTGCAGCAAGCGCGACTGCACGGACACCCCCACCGCCGGCACGGCGATGCGGTCCTTGTCGGAAAGATCCGCAATGGTCTTCACAGCCGGATTGCTGCTGACCAGGTAATACGGGAAGTTGCCCAGCGAAGCCACGGCCTTGACGTTCTGTCGCCCTTGGGTTCGATCCCAGACGGTGAGCAGCGGGCCTACGCCAGCACCTGCGATATCCACCGAGCCGGACAGCAATGCGTCGTTGATGGCCGAGCCACCGGAAAGCTGTGCCCACTCGACGTCGATGTCAATGCCTTGCGCCTTGCCGTGCTTTTCGATCAGGTGCTGGTCACGCACCACATTGAGCAGCAGATAGACGATGCCGAACTGTTCGGCGATACGAATCTTGCCTTCTGCCTGGGCGGCGGCGGGGGCCACGAGGCTGCCAATGACGAGGCTTGCGCCCAGCCCGATGCTTGCCGCCAGGCGGCTGATGGATTTGCGCATGATGGAATCCTTGTCGTCAGAACGGGGCATCGCCCTGGATGGTGGTGCGGTAGAGCTTGCGCCGCAGGTGTGCAGGGCAACCGGCAGCCAGGTGGATCAGGGAGCGGTTATCCCAGAACACCAGGTCGTGGGGCTGCCATTGATGGCGGTAGACGTTGTGCTCCAGCACGCTCAAGGCATACAGCTGCTGCAGGACATCCCGGCTTTCGTCCTCCGGCAGCCCGACGATGCGGGTGGTGAACCCTTCACTGACGAACAATGCCTGGCGACCGGTTTCGGGGTGGGTACGCACGACGGGGTGGATGACTTCCTGCACCTGAGCCAGTTGCTCGGCTGTCAGCGCAGGGCGCCAATTGCCTTCGAATCGGGTTTCGGCGTAGCGGGCGGTGTAGGAATGAGCGGCACTGCGCCCGGCTACCAGCGTGCGTAGCGCAGCGGGTACTGCGTCCCAAGCCTTGTGCATGTCGGCGAACAACGTGTCCCCGCCCTCGTCAGGGAGTTCCTGGGCATGCAGCATCGAGCCCAAGCTGGGCAGTGTCTTGTAGGAGAGGTCCGAGTGCCAGAACTTGCCCGCATCGCCCAGGCCGATGTTCTGGCCGTTCTCGATGATGTTGGAAACAATCAGGATTTCAGGGTGCCCCTGGAGCAGGAACTGCTTGAGCACATGAATCTGCAGTTCGCCAAAGCGGCGGCTGAACGCGATCTGCTGCTCAGGCGTGATGCGCTGATCGCGAAAAACCAGAACATGATGATCGAGGTGGGCGCGATGAATGCGCGCGAAGTCCTGGGCATTGAGCGGCCTGGATAGGTCGAGGCCGATGACTTCGGCGCCGACGGCGCCGGCGAACGGGTGGACTTCAAAATGTTGTGACGGCGCGCTATCGATGAGCGACAGGGCGTTCAAGGCGGTCGGCATGTTTCACTCCCACGCAGTGCGCGACTTCATGACGCGCGACGATCGGAAACGCACGGGGGACTCCCGTGTGGGTTCGAGTCGTGCGGCGCATCGATTGGTCGACGGGTACGCAGTGGGTGAACTATAAGGTCATAAGAAAGATATTTTAAATACCTTTAAAGCATAACCATAGTCCGGCCGGTGCATGGGCTGGGTGTCAGATCAGGCCACCCTCTTCTTCTTCCTCTATCAGGTTGTTGAGGCTGCTCAGCGCCTTGCGCGCCGTCGAACGGTTGAGCAGTTTGGCCTGGGCGCCAGGTGGCAGATCGGTGATCTTGAACACGCCTTTGGCGGTCAGGACATCGATCAGGTCTTCAAGCACCCGGATCATGTCCAGGTCGCTTTGCTTGAGCTGATTGAGGCTGTTTTCCACGACGTCATCGGCAAACCATTCCTGGATGTCGGCATGGTCGGCCGGAAGCATTTCGGTAAATTCGTCGAACGCAGCAGCTTCCACTCGCTGCAACTGGCCAGCGGCGTCGCGTTGCACGTAGAACATGGCGATGTCCCTCGTCACATGGATTCCTTAAGGGTAGACAGCAGCATAGGCAAAAAGCACCGTACGCGTGGATGCGGCGCGAAAGTATGCGCTGTGGGAGTGCGTGGCGGGAAGGCCTGCCCAGGCAGTTGCGCCAGGTCAAGGCATACCGGGGCAACCTTTTACGGTTGCCCCGGTGATGGGCCATCAGCTGTCTTTGTTGTGGATGATGATGGTCGGGTCGGCACCGCTGATCAACGAGTTGATCGTCTGGTTGGACCAGTTCACACCTTCAAGCTTGATGGTGACGTCAGCATTGGCCAGCCCGCCATCGGTGTTGAGCTTGCCTTCGCTGCTGACCTGCAGCGTCGTGGTGCCCTCCACGGTCGACAGCTTGAGGTAGTTGTCGATGGTGCTGCCTTTCTCGTTTTGCAGCAGGTCCTTGAGGTCGATGCGGTCACCTTCGGAGCGGTTGAAGTCCTTGATGACGTCATTGCCATAATCGCCGGCCTTCCAGACGAAGGTATCGGCACCGCTGCCGCCGATCAGGATGTCGTTACCCGGGCCGCCGATGAGGGTGTCGTTGCCCGAGCCACCCAGCAGGATGTCATTGCCTTTGCCGCCATCGAGGATGTCATTGCCGCCCTGACCGAACAGGATGTCGTTACCGTTGCCGCCCGACAGGATGTCGTTGCCGTCATTAGGCCCTGAAATATCGAACTCGGTGTAGTGCTCAGCGATGTATTGGTGGACATTACTAGTCGTGACAGCACTGGCATCTACCCCTGTTTTCTGGGCGACATACGTTTGCAAGGCTTGATAGCCCTCGCTGACGACACCGTTCAAGGTAATCAAGTCACCAAAGATGATGTCGTTGCCATTCCCACCGTCGACAGTATCGGCACCAGGCAACGTCGCCTCAGTATGTCCAAGGATAGCGCTTGCCAGTTTGGATGGATCTATATTGATCTGCGGTTTGCCCGCCGTGTCGTACGGCTTGAGATCAGCGAGGCTGACCTCAGAATTCAATCCAATAGCCTGCACCTTACTCAGTCCAGGTACGGTAGAACTACCACCGAGCAACATGAAACTATCAGTTGTATTTTTGGCCGAATCACTCCAATTAGTGGATGAATTCTTGCCAGTACCGCCCAAACTGGACAACTCGTAGGTGCCATCCCCTTGGGCATGTATTGTCCCGATAGTGTTTGAGGAAATGGCAACAAGTGAACCCCAAAGATTGTAGCCATACGTTGTGACTTTTAGTTGTCCAGCACTGTTTATATCAACCTTGTGAGTTGAGTCAGCCCACTCACTGAACGTGGTACCAACCTTGTAGTTGTTAACATTAACAACCTCATCCAGCATTTTGCCATTCGTCCACAGCCGAGCATCGGTCTGCTCGCCACGCTGGTAAAAGGTCGGCTTACCATCGGTAATGAAGTACGTCAGATTCTCAGCGTTCGTGTTGCCCACCGCCATCTTGCTCTTGAAGAAGTTAGCTGTAGTTTTAAACGCATCCTCATAATTGGTACCGCCGCCGTAGTCGCCGCCCTGCATGGAATTCAGAACACTCTGAAGTTGGCTCAAAGCATCCGCGTCCGATAGATTGACGGCTATGTTTTGGTTTACCTGAGTATCGAAATCTACCAGGAAGATATTAACCGTTCCCGACGTGTCGGCCCCCACGCTCGCTTTGAGTGTCTTGAATACAGACTCCAGCTGTGTCTTCGCAGCAGCCACTGAGTCGTCGGTCATACTGCCGGAGCTGTCAACAATGAATGCAATATTGTAGTTTTTACCGGCCACCACGTTCAGGCCAGATACATCCGCCACGATGATGTCGTGACCTTCACTGCCATTCAGTACGTCGCTGCCCGATGTACCAACACTGGCTTTGTAAACGCCGCCATAAACCGTAACCGGAATACGGCCCACGGTGCTGGCGGAGTCACCTAGACTTTCAGTAGCAGTTGAGGTGACCGTTATGTCAAACGAGCCCTTGAAGTAGGCAGGGGGGGTAAGGGTCAAGCCACTGAGTTTCCACCCTGTTACGTTGATCGGCCCATCGCTGACTGTAGCCGTATGGCCTGCACTGTCAGTTACCACCGTTCCTTTTGGTAAGCCACCCAACGTCACTTTCAGCGTCTCGGAACCGTCGGTATCGGTCAGGGCAGTCGAGATACCGACCAGTTTGACCGTACCGTTCTCTGGGCCTTCGTTGAGCTTGTAGCCATCGTAGTAGGTTTGACCATTGACCGTGTGCACGTCGGACACGGTCAGGCCAGCGTTGGCCATCTCGGTCACGTTCTGATACATGCGGATGTTCGAGCTACTCAGGTCCGTCACGCCGCCAGAGCCGACCTGAATGTTCAGGTCATAGCTGCCTGGGCCGGACTGGTTGGCATGGTAGACCTCGATCGGGTAGTAGCCGGTCGCCGTAGGCGTGAACGACCCCGTCACCTGGCCGCCGCCGCCCCACGTGGCCGTGACCACGGTCTTGCCACCGATATTGACCAGGAAGCTGTCGTCGGCAGTACCACTGAAGGTGTAGGTCTTGCCAGCTTCCAGGTAGATCAGGCCGGAGGTCTTCGAACCGCTGCCCCCATTCACGCTGCCGTCGGACTGGACGTTGGTGGTGGTTGCACTGGAGGTGGCGCTGCCGGAGTTGGCAAAGACCGTCTTCAGTGCATCACCGGTGATGCCATTGCCGTTGGTGCCCAGGTCCTTAAGGGTGGTCCACACTTCCTTGGTCAAGCCTTTGGACACTACATCGGCGCTGCCGATGGCCAGCGTCGGCATGTCTGCCACAGGGCTGATGTCGACCTTCATGGTCGTTTCGGTACCCAGGTTGGTCCCGTCGTTGGGCTTGTACTTGAACTGCGCGTAGTCGGCCTGCTGGTTGCCCACGCCGGTGCCACCGTAGCCATCAGCGCCGGACTGGTTGAGCAGCGGCACGAACTTCAGTTTGCTGGCGGCGATATCGGCCTGGCTGATCACCTGGCCGACAGTAACGTTGGTCCAGCTGCTGCCGTTGAAGTACTTGAGGCTGCCTGCAGCCGGCAGCGAGGTGATGGTCACGGCCAGACCGGTATTGCCATCCGGGTCGGTGACCTTGAAGTCACCCCAGGCGAATACGTAGTCGGTGTCTTCCACGCCATACACGGCACCGCCTTGAGATACCGGCAGGTTGTCGTTGTCGAGGATGGCGGTGGTGACGCTGCCTTTGCTGCCGTTTACCTGCAAGTTCTCGAAGTTGCCACCGGTGGCGCTTTCGATCTTGACCGTGAAGTTCTCGGTGCCTTCGACCAGCTTGTCGTCGATCGTCGGCACATCGAAGGTCACGCCGGAGCTGTTGGCCGGGATTTTCACGGTGGTGACACCCGTGAAGTCTTCGCCGTTCTTGGCCGTGCCCGAGTAGCTGAGGGTCACAGTGACTTCGGACTGGGACGGGTTGCTCAACGTCAGGGTGTAGTGTGCCGTCTCGCCTTCGGTGAGCGAGGTGGTGCCACTGATACCGACGGTGGTCACGTCGCCCTGGCCGCTCGGCTCGTCGGTCACGGTCGTGGTCACGGCAGTCTTGCTGCCCACCAGGCTCTCGAACTGCTTGTCACCGGCAACGCTGATGTCGGTGATGGCCTTGGTGATGGCAGGCTGGCCACCGACGTACACGTCATCCGGCGCGTTGATGCTGACCGTACCGCTTGCGGAACCCGCGGCAATGAACACTTGCGTGCCACCGGTCAGGGTCACGGTCACGCCGCCGTGGCCTGTCACAGGCAGGCTGCTGTCTTCACTGACCAGCGTCACGGTGTAGGTGATCTTGCCACCCTCGACGACGGTTGTGTTATCCACAGCCAGCACAGCAGTGACCTTGCTGATGGTGTCAGTGATGTTGACCGAGGCAGGCGCGCCCAGCACCAGGTTCTCGAACTTGGCGTTTGGTACTTCGGCCTTGGTGATGCCGATCTCCAGCTTGCCCTCGTCCTTGAACACGTCATCACCCTGAGCTGGCGCGACGTAGGACTTGCTGGTCTCCCCGGCCTTGAACACAACGGTGGCGTTGTTGCTCAGGGTGACGGTGAGGTCCTTGTCCAGCACACGGTTCAAGGTCAGGGTGAACAGAGGCGGCGTGGCTTCATTGACCGAGGCCTGGTTGGCCACGATGTTGACCAGTACCAGGTCACCCTGGCCGGCCGGCTCATCGGTCACCGCCGTGGTGACCGTGTTCTTGCTCGCCACCAGGTTCTCGAACTGCTTGTCACCGGCGACGGTGAGGTCAGTGATGGCCTTGGTGATTGCAGGCTGACCGCCGACGTATACGTCATCCGGTGCATTGATGCTGACGGTACCGCTGGCAGACCCGGCGGCGATGAACACCTGGGTGCCGCCGGTCAGGGTGACGGTCACGCCACCATGGCCGGTGACCGGCAGGTTGTTGTCTTCACTGACCAAGGTCACGGTGTAGGTGATCTTGCCGCCTTCAGCCACAGTGGTGTTATCCACAGCCAGCACAGCGGTGACCTTGCTGATGGTGTCGGTGATGTTGACCGAGGCAGGGGCGCCCAGCACCAGGTTCTCGAACTTGGCGTTCGGCACCTCGGCCTTGGCAATGCCGATCTCCAGCTTGCCCTCGTCCTTGAACACGTCATCGCCCTGCGCCGCAGCGGTGTAGGTCTTGGTCATCTCGCCAGCCTTGAACACAACGGTAGCGTTGTTGCTCAGGGTGACGGTCAGGTCCTTGTCCAGCGCACGGTTCAGGCTCAGGGTGAAGGTTGGGGCCGTGGCTTCGTTGACCGACGCTTGATCCGCAACGATGTTCACCTGCACCAGGTCGCCCTGGCCAGCCGGCTCGTCGGTGACGGTGGTCGTGACTGCCGCCTTGCTGGCCACCAGGTTCTCGAACTGCTTGTCACCGGCGACGGTGATATCCGTGATGGCCTTGGTGATGGCAGGCTGGCCGCCGACGTACACGTCGTCCGGCGCATTGATGCTGACGGTGCCGCTGGCAGACCCGGCGGCGATGAACACCTGCGTGCCACCGGTCAGGGTGACGGTCACGCCACCATGGCCGGTGACCGGCAGGTTGTTGTCTTCACTGACCAAGGTCACGGTGTAGGTGATCTTGCCGCCTTCAGCCACAGTGGTGTTATCCACAGCCAGCACAGCGGTGACCTTGCTGATGGTGTCGGTGATGTTGACCGAGGCAGGGGCGCCCAGCACCAGGTTCTCGAACTTGGCGTTCGGCACCTCGGCCTTGGCAATGCCGATCTCCAGCTTGCCCTCGTCCTTGAACACGTCATCGCCCTGCGCCGCAGCGGTGTAGGTCTTGGTCATCTCGCCAGCCTTGAACACAACGGTAGCGTTGTTGCTCAGGGTGACGGTCAGGTCCTTGTCCAGCGCACGGTTCAGGCTCAGGGTGAAGGTTGGGGCCGTGGCTTCGTTGACCGACGCTTGATCCGCAACGATGTTCACCTGCACCAGGTCGCCCTGGCCAGCCGGCTCGTCGGTGACGGTGGTCGTGACTGCCGCCTTGCTGGCCACCAGGTTCTCGAACTGCTTGTCACCGGCGACGGTGATATCCGTGATGGCCTTGGTGATGGCAGGCTGGCCGCCGACGTACACGTCGTCCGGCGCATTGATGCTGACGGTGCCGCTGGCAGACCCGGCGGCGATGAACACCTGCGTGCCACCGGTCAGGGTGACGGTCACGCCACCATGGCCGGTGACCGGCAGGTTGTTGTCTTCACTGACCAAGGTCACGGTGTAGGTGATCTTGCCGCCTTCAGCCACAGTGGTGTTATCCACAGCCAGCACAGCGGTGACCTTGCTGATGGTGTCGGTGATGTTGACCGAGGCAGGGGCGCCCAGCACCAGGTTCTCGAACTTGGCGTTCGGCACCTCGGCCTTGGCAATGCCGATCTCCAGCTTGCCCTCGTCCTTGAACACGTCATCGCCCTGCGCCGCAGCGGTGTAGGTCTTGGTCATCTCGCCAGCCTTGAACACAACGGTAGCGTTGTTGCTCAGGGTGACGGTCAGGTCCTTGTCCAGCGCACGGTTCAGGCTCAGGGTGAAGGTTGGGGCCGTGGCTTCGTTGACCGACGCTTGATCCGCAACGATGTTCACCTGCACCAGGTCGCCCTGGCCAGCAGGTTCGTCCGTCACGGTGGTGGTCACTGGCGACTTGTTGGCCACCAGGTTCTCGAACTGCTTGTCACCGGCGACAGTGATATCCGTGATGGCCTTGGTGATTGCAGGCTGGCCGCCGACGTATACGTCATCCGGTGCATTGATGCTGACGCTACCGCTGGCAGACCCGGCGGCAATGAACACCTGCGTGCCACCGGTCAGGGTGACGGTCACGCCACCATGGCCGGTCACTGGCAGGTTGTTGTCTTCGCTGACCAAGGTCACGGTGTAGGTGATCTTGCCGCCTTCGGTCACGGTGGTGTTATCCACAGCCAGTACCGCAGTAACCTTGCTGATCGTGTCGGTAACGTTGACCGAAGCCGGGCCGCCAATGACCAGGTTCTCGAAGGTGGCGTTCGGCACCTCTGCCTTGACGATGCCGACCTCGATCTTGCCTTCGTCCTTGAACACGTCATCGCCCTGCGCAGCGGCGGTGTAGGTCTTGGTCATCTCGCCAGCCTTGAACACAACGGTAGCGTTGTTGCTCAGGGTGACGGTCAGGTCCTTGTCCAGTGCACGGTTCAGGCTCAGGGTGAAGGTCGGTGCCGTGGCTTCGTTCACCGACACCTGGTTAGCGACGATATTGACCTGCACCAGGTCGCCCTGGCCGGCAGGTTCGTCGTGCACGGTGGTGGTGACCGGCGACTTGTCCGCCACCAGGTTTTCGAATTGCTTGGCGCCTGCGACCGTGATGTCGGTAATCGACTTGGTGACCGCAGGCTGGCCGCCCACGTACACGTCATCTGGCGCATTGATGGTGACGGTACCCGTGGCAGAGCCAGCGGCGATGAACACCTGGGTGCCACCGGTCAAGGTAACGGTCACGCCGCCGTGGCCAGTCACCGGCAGGTCGCTGTCTTCGCTGATCAAGGTCACGGTGTAGGTGATCTTCCCGCCTTCGACGACCGAGGTGTTATCCACAGCCAGCACAGCCGTGACTTTGCTGATGGTGTCGGTGACATCGACCGATGCAGGTGCGCCTAGCACCAGGTTCTCGAAGGTAGCGTTCGGCACTTCGGCCTTGACGATGCCGATCTGGATCTTGCCTTCGTCCTTGAAGACGTCATCACCCTGGGCAGGTGCGACATAGGACTTGCTGGTCTCGCCGGCCTTGAACACAACTGTGGCGTTGTTGCTCAGGGTGACGGTGAGATCCTTGTCCAGCACGCGGTTCAGGGTCAGGGTGAACAGGGGTGGCGTGGCCTCGTTGACCGAGACCTGATTGGCCACGATGTTAACCAGAACCAGATCACCCTGGTTGTCATTGCCTGGCGTACCCGAGCCTGGCTCGTCGGTGACTGCGGTGCTGACCGGGGTCTTGTCCAAGGTCAGCTGCTCGAATTTCCAGACATCCGGACCGCTGACCGCCGCGATCGACTTGACGACCGGGTCGTTGGCGCCGATGTAGACGTTGTCAGGTGCGATGACGGTGACCGAGCCGGTCGTACCATTGGCCGGGATGGTGATGGTGGTTTTGCCATCGTCCAGGGTGAAGGTCAGCGCGCCGTGCTTGTCGATTGGCAGGCCGTCCTTGTTGGTCAGGGTCACGGTGTAGGTGATTTGACCGCCTTCGGCCACGGAGTCGGTCGCAGTCAGTTTCGCGACTACTTCGTCGATGGTGTCGGTGACTTTGACCGACGCCTCGTTACCCAGTTGCAAGTTCTCGAAGGTGCGACCAGCCGCGTCGGCTGCCGACTTGATGCCCAGGCTGATTTCACCCGAGTCTTTATAAACGTCGTCGCCTTGCGCTGCGTGGGTGTATTGGGCGCTGGTTTCGCCGGCCTTGATAGTGACCTTCTCGTTGTTGCTCAGGGTCACGACCAGATCATTGGCCAGTGCGGTATTCACGTGCACAGTGAACGTCGGCTTGACGTTCTCGGCGACAGAGGTCTGGTCGGCCGTGATGGTCACGTGGACCAGGTCGCCCTGGTTGCCAGTGCCAGGGACTCCCGAGCCTGGCTCGTCGGTAACCTGGGTGGTGACAGGCGTTTTGTCGAGCGTCAGCTGCTCGAACTTGCCAACATCTGCGCCGGCAACGGAGGCGATCGATTTGACGACCGGGTCATTCGCACCGACATAGACGTTGTCAGGCGCTGTGACGGTGACCGAACCGGTTGTACCGTTGGCTGGGATGGTGATGACAGTTTTGCCATCGTCCAGGGCGAAGGTCAGCGCGCCGTGCTTGTCGATTGGCAGGCCGTCTTTGTTGGTCAGGGTCACGGTGTAAGTGATCTGACCGCCTTCGGTGACCGAGTCGGTAGCGGTGAGCTTGGCTACAACTTCGTCGATGGTGTCAGTCACTTTGACCGAGGCATCGTTGCCCAACTGCAGATTTTCGAACGTGCGGCCGCCAGCGTCGGCTGCCGACTTGATACCCAGGCTGATTTCGCCGGAGTCTTTGTAAACGTCGTCGCCCTGCGCTGCGTGTTCGTAGGAAACAGCAGTCTGACCGGCCTTGATAGTGACTTGAGCGTTGTTGCTCAGGGTCACGACCAGGTCGTTGGCCAGGGCC